>JAGRAG010000038.1 GCA_020435025.1 Bdellovibrionales bacterium
CTAAAAGAGCTTCCGTTAGCGAATCTGTCATTACGGGAGGACCGCAGAAATAATATTTTGCAGAGTTCAAGTCACCTATTTGCTTTTCGATAAGATGGATACCGATAAACCCCTTTTCTCCGGTCCACGCCCCTTGTGCATCAGACAACACTGGAGTGTAGTGAAAGTTCTTATAGCGCTTTGCCAAAGACTTTAGTTCCAGATCAAAAGCCATGTCATCCTCCGTGCGGCACCCATAAAACAAATAAAGAGGAGTGGTCGAGCCAATATCTAAAACCCCTTGAATCATCGATATAAAAGGAGTGATGCCAATCCCACCGGCGACAAGGACTTGCGGGGTTTTCGAGTTGTACTTTTCTTCGCCCAGGATGAAAAGACCATTGGGATTGTACGCCTTTACGGTATCACCGATACTTAAACCGTGAAACCAAGACGAACCTATGCCTTCAGAAATCTTTTTTATGGAAACTGAAAGTACCTTATTGTTTAAAGAAGATGACGAGATCGAATAAGATCTCTGTACAGCCCCCTCACCATGAGGAATCTGAAAAGTTAAAAATTGGCCTTCTTGAAATGTGGGAAAAGATCTTCCTTCCGATCGAATCAAGCGAAAGGTCTTTATATCGTGAGTCTCCTCGATAATATCGACGACGGTCAAAGAGTCTACGCCGTGCCACTCTAAATTGGATCGATCCTCTGAGATCCCAGCGGCAAGTGAGCGACGCAAGCCCCATTCTCTTAAACCAGCAATCATGGTCACAAAGGCTAAGGCACCCGCCGAAAGATGAAATAGCCCTTGATAGGATATAGCTTCCATTACTAGGCTCTCCTAGCTTTGGGGTTAAATACTTTTTCAAACTCTAGCGCTTGCACTGGGCATATATCAATACATCCGCCACAGCTAATACAGGGGGTTTCATCGAGGTTGAATTTGCCTTCGATGGGAACACCGTCTTTGTGCGCATAGGACGCGATATCGATTCCCATTGGGCAGACGGTATTGCACAGATTGATCCCACGACATTTGTCATTGGCACGAATCCCATAGGTCGACTTACTTAATTTTGAGGTTACATTCATTAGGTTTGCCAAGGGACACCCGTATCGACACCACAAACGCGTTCCAAAAAAAGGATAGGCCCCCACCCCAATAATAGCCCCGAATGCAAAATCGACAACAAAGTCCTGAAAAGAGCGCCAACTGGCAAGAAGATTAGGAGCCGAAAAAATGTTCCACGAATCTAAAAAGAGCATCAGTCCAAAAAAAACAGCAATCAATAAAAAAATAAACTGTAAGACTTCCATTTTTTTAGACAATTCACTTCTCGGTGTGTAATTGCGCACCCACTTTTGACCCCATTTCGTTAAACCCGCAGCTTCCGCTAAATTTCCACAGGCACAGAACCAGGAGCAGTATCTTTTTCCAAGAAACCAAGCCACTAAAGGAACCACGATAAAAATGTATACAAACCCACCCATAGAGGTAAAGCCGTTATAAACGTAAACATAAGCATTCTTATTTAAAGGGGCAAAAGTGTCGTTAAAAAAATCTCCGCCATTTTTTAAATAAGGAAGATAATAGGGAATAAAATAAAAAAAGACGAGCTGAGAAAAAATAATGCTTATCCATTTTTTTCTTTGATAGGGAGAAAATTTTTGATTTTTGTCACTTGAATAGGGCGAGCGATTTAAAAGGAACTGCCTTAGTCCTAAAATAACAATGAAACCCGTGTAAACGGTCATGTACCAAAAAGACGTGCTCTTCCCAAACCAGTAAAACGTTGAGGCTACTTGGTCTTCTGGAACAAACCAGGTCGGATACTTATAAATCAAATAAAATAAGATAACTGAAGGAAGAAAGAGACTTAAAAAGATCAGCTCTCCTATGGTTCGCTGGGGTTTTGCGGTATCCAAGCTTAGCTCCTTTAAAAGGTTCGCATAACAAATACGATGATCTTCATTTTAGGTTACAAAAATCTATAATAACTTGAAATGTCTAAATAAATTAACTCCCTATTAACCCAGAACGAAAGAAAAAGGGATTTATGGACCAAAGAAGGGCTATGTGGCCCTGAAAGCAATATATCTTAATTTGAATTCTTATTTTATATGCCTTTAATTCCTATAATCTGCTCCCTTTCACTGTGAATGAAAGTTGAGATCACTTAAAAATCCCAAAGCTTATGTAGGAAGCTCACGTACATTCAACTTCGGGACACGTCTTCTGTCATGCTCTGCGCTCCCGCCGTTGGCGGGAGCGCCTCCAGCGGGGCTGCCTAAGCTTGGCAGAGCGCCCTTCGCTAAATATATGTGATCTTCCTACATAAGCTTTGGGATTTTTAAGTGATCTAAACTTTCATCCGCAAATATTTAAAATAAATTTATTACTGAATCAGCTGTGAGGTGGACGTCACTTGCAACTTGTTAATTAAGTAAAACTGACTGTCTTGGTTAAGACCTAATTCTTTATAGGTATAGGTCAATTTTTTTAAGTGCCTTTCCATTTCACACGTATCTGCGACTTTTCTTACGACATGCATTTGAACAGGAAAGCTCTCCAACATGACCATCATAAAACTGCTTTTGTCCGTGCAACCGTTGCTTTCAACTAATAGCTCAAAGCCATCTTGTGTTGGCATATATCCATAGACATTCGCCTCTTTTGGATACTCGTCTTTTTGATTATCTTTGGCCTGTGCAGAAAAAACGGTAAATGCGATGCTAATAGCTAATAACCATTTCATAAAATCCCCCTTTACTTTTCGCCACCAATAGACACAAATTCTTAAGCACTGTCTAGGTGATGATGCAAATATGTAACTTTTAAGACGCAAAACATATTCAAAAACGAGAATTATTTACAGTTAATAAATACAAATAAACGTAATTATTCTGAACAACTAATTACAATTTAATTATATAAAATTATTGATAAATATTAAATCCATTAAATTAGTTAAAATACTTAAAATAATTAATATTTAATTATTTTTACTAATTACATTCTTCTATTATAACTTGCCAAGCTCTAGGGGGTTAGATACTTCCGGAGAGGAAAATACATTCAATACCTTTTTGTCATAATCTTAAGGAGTTAAAATGAAAAACTTAATCCAAATCCTTTCTGCAATGGTCGTGGTAGCCGCTGGCTTCACTTCACAAGCCCGATCCATTCAATACACAGGAGTTCAAGCCACTGTAACAAAAGTACATGTTAGCGAACAGTTTCCATATGTGGCGCAAATGCCATGGACTCAAGGGCGAATTCAAGTGAACTATCTGACTAACAAAGTAAATCTTCATCTCTATGGACCGACTGGCCAGTGCCCTGATGGAGCCGTTTGTTTTGCTCCCACTTACAGTGCTACGATCAGTTTAGATATAGTCAACCAAACCATTGGAAGATGCGGCAATACCGTTGTTGGCCAAACCAATCCCAACAATCCGAAGAAACCAAATTTTATTGAAACTCTTGTTGTCACAGACTACAGCAACATTGAATGTCGATTGATGCCCCCAGCAATCACTGTCGTTCAATACTATTACAAAGATGGAACCACTGAAAATCCCATCGGCCATGCCTTTTTCTACGCCGATCAGTTGGTTCCCTATTTAGGAAACTAAGGCTGATATCTTATATCCTTAAAATAAAAAAGAGGCTTTCAGCCTCTTTTTTATTCTTTAGGTCCTTGAGAACCCGCCCCACCCTGGGGCTTCGAAGAACACGTACTGATTCCAAAGAGAGTATACAAAGGACAATATCCACTTAAACCCGTTACAAGCGGAATAATACCCAAGTACCCTAGTGGACTCTTCGGTCCGATAAAAGCAAGGGACAGCACCCCTAAACCAACCAGCATACGCAACACTCGCTCTATTTTATTAGAGTTCACTTTCATGACTCCTCCTCTTAAGCGTCCCTAACAGGATAGTAGAGGATCTTATAAGAGAAAAGAAAAAAATAACACGATCTTAATAGTACGCTTAAACAGCTCACTTCGGGCTATTCTGTCCCCAGGTCAATCTTCGACTTCTTTGTTTCCAATCATAGCCCAAACGACAAATACCAGAAGCATAGATAAAACCCCTGATCCCAACCAAAACCAAGCGGCTGCCGAAAAATCATAGATCTTTTTGCCATTTTCTAATGTCTCAGTTTGAATCAACACACTACTTATATATTCTTGAGCGGAAGCTCCAATATAAGCAAAAAGCCCAATAAAGCCCTTCACCGCTCCAACAGCCCTTTTGGACATAATGTCTGCGGCCATAAGGCCAGCTAAAAACACAATCAATCCGCCAATACCAAATCCAAAAATCCCAAGAGCAATGGCGTCTGAGACTCGGTGACCCGGACCCCAAAACAGTAGAGCCATTCCGCCAACATTGCACAAACCATAAAAAGTCGTTGGAATCGGCCGGTTTGAATTAAAAAAGCGATCTGAAATACCTCCAGCAAGAATCGCTCCGACCAATCCCGCTACAGGGTAGACCCCCATCGAAAACCCCGCTTCCTCTAAGGAGTATTTTTTAACCTCTTGTAAATACAAAATCGCCCAGGAGTTAATGGCATATCGAGAAACATACATTCCCGCACACGATAAAGCGATCACCCAGACCACGGGGCTTTTAAGAACTTCAAGCTGAGCCGACCAAGTGTTTTTTGACTTTGGAGATACAGCCCTTTCTCCAAATAAAACTGAAGGATCAGGATATCCCAATGTTTGTGGACGATCCTTTAAAAAGAAAAACATAAAAAAGACAACCACAATACTGAGTAGGCCCGGAGCTAAAAAGCCCCATCTCCAGCCAAGATAGGAAACAATTAATGAGCTAATAACAAATGTAATGCCTTCGCCAATGTTATGAGACCCGGCCCAAACAGAGTATGCTGTGCCTCGATGTTTTAAAGAAAACCACTGAAAGATAGAAACACAAGAGGGGGCGGAACCCATTGATTGAAACCAACCGTTAACAGCCCACAAAGCAATGAACAAAAAGGCTGAATCAATAAACCCGAAAGATATATTAATCATCGCTGAGCCCAACAAACCTACTGACATAAATTTTCGAATATTTGCATGATCTGCTAAAAAGCCATTTGTGAACTTTCCAATCGCGTAAGCAAAAAATAGTGCAGACCCCATCAATCCCAGTTGCTCTTTTGTTAAAATCCCCTCGTCAATTAAAGGTTTTTTAGCGATGGAAAGACTCAATCGAGTGGTATAAAAAAAAGAATAGCCTATGATTAAATTAATTATAATTCCCCACTGAAGTCGTTTAAATCGAGGAATCATCTCCCCTGGGGTTTGCTGTAAAGGCGCTTTGTCTGGTCCTGTCTTAAACCAAGCAAACATATATTCTTTCTCCTAATTTGGGCTTGTTATGCTTGTAACCCAAATTGAACTCGGGCACAGGGAACTGAGAAAGAAATCCTTAGTAAATCTATTAGTGATGAAAAAATACCACTAAGAAATGTGGCATGTCGGCTTCTATGAAAGTTAATAAGGAGTTGATTAATAGATTCTAGATTTAGCCTGATTGACGCACTATGGGCTGGAAAAAGTGACGGTCCCCTTTTAAGGTAGGGGGCATGTCAGAGTTAACTCGGAAAATTCGTGAATTGCTTGTGGAAAGGAACGTCACTTTTAAAGAGATTGAGCACCCTCCCACACCGACCTGTGAGGATTCTGCAGCGGCTCGAGGGGAATCCCTGGAAATTGGGGGGAAGACGTTGCTTTTAAAAGGGAAAGAGGACTTTTTTCTCTTTGTGCTTTCGGCCGCTTTATCGGCAGACCTAAAAAAAGTGCGTAAAATATTGGGCTCAGGACACTTACGAATGGGAACCCATGAGGAACTATGGAATTTGGCCGGTGTTGAAAAAGGAGCACTCCCTCCTTTTGGACCCCCGATTTTGCCGTTTAAGTTGTTTGTTGATGAATCGATCTGCGAAAATTCAAAGATCGCCTTTAATGCCGGCGTGCTGACTACGTCGATGATACTGTCTATAGAAGACTATTTAGAAGTCGCCCAACCTGAAATCACCCAGTTTGCAAAAATAATCCGTTAAATTTTAGATCGCTTTTGCCTTTTGAGGCTGTCGCCAAATGGTCAGATTTGGAAATAAAATATTTCAGATCGAAGGAGGCGCATATGAAATACGTTGAGTGAGAGCTGAAGTATTTTATTTTCAAAGATGGCCGTTTGGCGACAGCCTCTTTTTCTCTTTTAAAAACCTGCAATTGATTTGGATCTCTTTGTTCACTTGAGGCTCCGGCAAGCGTGAAGCGCTTCCCCGTAGGGGAATGCCGGCAAAGCAGGAGCTGTGCCTCAAGTGAACAAAGAGATCCAAATCAATTGCAGATTTTTAAAAGAGAAAAAGCAAAAGCGATCTAAAGTTTAAATAGTTTTGGGTTGAAGGTTCCCAACATAGTGACAGGCCACCAAATGTTCATCACTGTCGGCTTTATGATCGATCAGTTCCGGAACTTCTTGACGACATCTTTCTTGAGCATAGGGACAGCGCGTGTGGAAACGACAACCAGGAGGAGGATTTCTTGGAGAGGGGACATCGCCTTCTAAAATCTGACGGTTGTACTTGTGATCAGGATCTGGAACGGGAATGGCTGAAATCAAGGCCTGTGTATAAGGATGAAGGGGTTTTTTATAAAGATCCTCTGCATTGGCCATCTCTACAATTTTTCCTAAATACATAACGGCAATGCGATCAGAAATGTGTTTTACCACGGCCAAATCGTGAGCGATAAAAATGTAGGTGAGATTCATCTCTTTTTGAAGCTCTAACAAAAGATTTAAAACCTGAGATTGAATGGAAACATCCAGTGCTGAAACAGGCTCATCGCACAAAATCAGTTTCGGCTTTAAAGCAATCGCGCGGGCAATTCCAATTCGCTGTCTTTGTCCG
Source organism: Bdellovibrionales bacterium (assembly GCA_020435025.1). Lineage (GTDB taxonomy): Bacteria > Bdellovibrionota > Bdellovibrionia > Bdellovibrionales > UBA1609 > JAGRAG01. The sequence continues at coordinate 6,926 of JAGRAG010000038.1, forward strand.
CCGGAAAATTCAT
>JAGRAG010000039.1 GCA_020435025.1 Bdellovibrionales bacterium
TTCCCTATCGCGAGGCGAGAATTCGAGCTTTTTTGGATCCATGGTCAGATCCGGCTCAGAAGGGCTTTCAGGTGATACAGAGTATGCTGGCCTTTTCGAGTGGTGGCTTGTGGGGAGAAGGATTGGGACAGGGGCAAGGAAAGCTATTTTTTCTTCCGGAAGCGCATACAGATTTTATCTTGGCTGTTTTTGGTGAAGAGATGGGGTTTGTGGGAATAGCTTTTGTTCTGACGCTTTATGGTTTTGTGGTGTTCAAGGGGTTTCAATTTTCGGTACGATTGGAAGATAAATTTGCGCAATCCGTCGCGCTCGGACTAACCATGACATTGGGCCTTTCCATATTTGTAAATATGGGTGTGGTGATGGGGCTATTGCCGACTAAAGGTTTGACGCTTCCTTTAATGAGTTATGGTGGTAGCTCCTTACTTTCTACTTGCTTCGCCTGTGGCATCCTTCTAAATTTAGGCAAAGAAGGAGTTCGGTTAGTGCCGCAATTTCGAGGTTTTAAAATTTAAAAGTCCTTTGAAGTTCCAAGTAGACTTTTCAAATACAAGAATCGATAGGAATTCATGAAAGACAAAATTATCATAGCCGCTGGTGGAACTGGCGGACATATATATCCAGCCCTTGCTATTGCGAAAGCTGTGACTCAGATGAATCCAGAATGCGAAGTGCACTTTGTGGGAACCCCTAATGGGTTAGAAACAAAACTTATCCCTAGAGAAAATTTTCCACTTCACACAATTACCATCGGTCGATTGAATCGCAATGTAGGGAAGTGGGAGCGATTAAAGACCTTGTTGCTTATGCCGTGGGCCTTCGTTCAAAGTGTTGTGGTGGTGTTAAAGCTTCAGCCGAAATGGGTTTTAGGTGTGGGCGGATTTGCCTCTGGACCGGTTTTGCTTGTCGCGGCTTTGATGGGAAAGAAAACATTTGTATGGGAACCCAATGCTTATCCTGGAATGGCCAATCGTTGGTTGTCGCCGTTTGTGCATGCGGGTCTTTTGTTGTTTCAGGATTCTTTAAAGTATCTAAAGTTAAAAAAGTGGTATCAAGTGGGCTACCCTTTGCGCGAAGTCTTTAGTGATGTGCAAAAAAGAGCGAAGGTTCCCGTAGAAAACGGTCTTTTAAAGATATTAGTGTTTGGCGGCAGTCAAGGGGCTCGCGCGATCAACAATGTGGTGGCGGAGCTTTTTTCAGAGGTCGCAAAGTGGAAAGGGCGAGTGGAAGTGGTTCACCAGACAGGACCGATTGATTTTGATGCAATTCAAGCCAAGTACGTCGATTGTGGTTGTGACTTTGTTCAGCCATTTGCTTATTTGTATGATATGAGAGATCGATATCAATGGGCGGATCTTGTGATTTGCCGAAGTGGAGCTGGGACCTTGGCGGAGCTTGCAGCGATGTCAAAAGCCTCGATTTTAGTGCCTTTGCCTTGGGCTGCTGACGATCACCAGAAAAAAAATGCACAGGTGTTGGTAGAACAAAAGGCGGCTGAGATGATTGAGCAGAAGGATCTGTCTGTTTCTTCTTTGGAGAGAGTTATTGTCGAATTGGAAAAGAACAGAAACAAAATCGGACAAATGGAATCGGCCATTCATCAGTTTTATGAACCGAATGCCACAGATCACATCGTAAAGATTCTTTCCGGTCAGGAAGAGGAGGCTCATGAGGCTCGCTCAATCTAAAGTTCATTTTATAGGTATTGGTGGAATTGGAATGTGTGGTTTGGCGGAGCTTCTCCACAATATGGGTGCCGAGGTTTCAGGAAGTGATCTTTCTGAAAATAAACAAGTAAAATACCTTAAGGAACTTGGCGTAAAAGTTTTTATCGGCCAAGAAGCGGCTCAAGTCATCGATCAAGATGTGGTCGTTTATTCCAGTGCGATCCCAAATTCGAACCCAGAACTTCAGCAAGCAAAAAAGTTAGGAATTCCCTTGATCCCGAGAGCCGAAGCTCTTGCGGAGATGATGCGATTTCGTCGAGGCATCGCTGTTGGTGGAACCCATGGCAAAACAACGACAACCAGTTTATTGGCCTCTTTATTTTTACAGGCAGGGTTAGACCCAACGGCTGTTGTTGGAGGCCGTTTGGACTTGTTTAAATCCACGGCCAAACTAGGGTCAGGAGAGTGGTTTATTGCTGAAGCCGATGAAAGCGACGGGAGCTTTCATAAATTATCTCCAGAAAACGTTATCATTACAAATATTGATAACGATCACTTGGATCACTATCAAAGCTTTGAAAATATCCAGAAGGCTTTTTATGAATTTGCTTTAAAAATTCCTTTTTATGGAACGGCCATTCTTTATGGAGATGACCCGCTTATACGAAAAGTCTTTGAGGCCTTTCCTAAAAGAAAACTTTTTTACGGATTTCAAGAAGACAACGACTATCGAGTTGCAAAAGAAGGCTCCACAGGCGAGATATATTTTCAAGGGCAGAAAATTGCGCACATGGAATTTCCCATGCCAGGAAAACACAACGCCTTAAATGCTTTAGCATCATTTATCGCGGGACAAGTGGCAGGACTGACCGTGGATCAATGTGTTTCCGGTTTGGAAGGCTTTCAGGGAGTGGATCGTCGCTTTCAGAAAAAATTCGATACGAACAATGTGTTGATTTATGATGACTATGGCCACCATCCAACAGAAGTCAAAGCCGTCTTGCAGGCAGCTCAGGAAAGATTTCCGGAACGACGAAAGGTCGTGGTCTTTCAGCCTCACCGATACTCAAGAACAAGAGACTGTTTTGAAGAGTTCACACAATCTTTTTCTGAGGCTGATGTATTGGTGCTTTTAGATATCTATCCAGCCGGAGAGCAAGAGCTTCCAGGAATTTCGAGCCGTCATCTGGGGGAAAGGATTCACGGTACGAAGGTAAATTATGTGGGTTCTTTTTCAGATGCTTTAAATTTTTTAGAAAAGAATCTTAAAGACAATGATTTTTTGCTCACGTTAGGTGCTGGCGACGTTTGGAAATTGGGTGAGCAGATCCACGAGGTGCTCTATGCTCAGTGAGTTGGAACAAAAAGGTCTGATTCAAAGAGATCATCTTCTTGCTGATTACAGTTCTTGGAAAGTGGGTGGACTGGCTGATTTTTTTAGCGCTCCCAAAAGTCTGGAAGAACTTAAGGAAGTTTTACATTGCGCTCAAAACGAAAAGTGGCCTGTCACGATTTTTAGTGGTGGAAGCAATGTTTTATTTAGTGATCAAGGCATTCGTGGTCTAGCTATTGGAATGAGTTCTTTAAATGGAACCGAGGCTCGGGAAGAAAATGGTCGGCTGCACTTAGTTAGTTGGGCGGGCTCTTCTAAGGGAGAGTTATTAAAACATTTTTTGAAATATGAACTTGATCCGGCATTATTTCTAGCGGGCCTTCCAGGTGATGTTGGTGGAGGGGTTGTGATGAATGCGGGCGTCGGTGGACATCAACGTCCTCCGAGAGAATTTTGTGAAATTGTCGATTGGGTCGAAGTTCTGCGTTGGGAAAAATCACTGAAGGACTTTGAGATCCATAGATTGACTTCGGACCAACTGAGCTGGAGCTACAGACATTGCCTTGGGTGGCAGCCAGGTGTGATGACTCGGGTGGGTGTTTCATGGCCTTTAGAGCCAAACCCTCAAATCAAACAAGAGGTGAGGGATTTGATGCGAAGGCGGTTGCAGACTCAACCTCTAGATCGACCCAACTGTGGATCTGTTTTTCGAAATCCCGAAGGAGATAAGGCCGGGCGATTGATTGAAGCTTGTGAATTAAAAGGCTTTCAGTTTGGGGATGCACAGGTTTCTCCGAAGCATGCTAATTTTATTGTGAATTTAGGAAAGGCTCAGGCTCAGGATATTCGAGCTGTGATTGAGTTTGTTCAGAAAAAAGTGAAAGCAGAAAAAGGAGTTTCGCTTCAAACCGAGGTCGTATATCTTGGGGAGTGGGAGAGTCCAAAGGAGTCAATATGAGTCGAAAAGTGGCGCTAATTCAGGGAGGCTTAGGAGCTGAAAGAGAAGTGAGCAAAGTCACTGGTCATGCTTTTGGTGAAGCTTTGGTTGCGTTAGGGTATACGTTTGAGGTCGTTGAAGCAGGGGATGATCTTCCGCAAAAGTTAGCAACCATGAAGCCCGATGTTGCGCTTTTGGCTCTTCATGGAAAGTATGCAGAAGATGGAACAGTTCAAGGTGTTTGTGAATATCTAAAGATTCCCTATTCAGGAAGTGGCGTTTATTCGTCAGCCCTTTGTTTTAACAAAGTGGCTACCTATCAAATGCTAAAGTCCGCGCAAGTTCCTCATCCGCGGCATCAAGTGGTGCGTTCTCATGAAATAGCATCTGTAAAAGTCACTCTCCCGTATCCTGTTGTTGTCAAGCCCGCTCGTGAGGGCTCAAGTGTAGGAATCAGCATTGTAAAAAATGAAGAAGATCTTTTGCCAGCTTTAAAGTTAGCGGCCAAGTCGGACTCTTTGATTCTGGTCGATGAGTACATTGCTGGAATGGAGTTGACCGTGGCCGTTGTCGGTGGAAAAGCTCACACGCCGGTCGAGATTGTTCCCAAACAGGGATACTATGATTACAATAACAAATACACAGCCGGTAATACGGAGTATTTCTTGCCGCCAAGGTTGCCAGATGCAGTCATTGAAAAGTGCCAGAGGTACGCCCAAATGTCCATCGAAGCTTGCCAGGTTCGTCACTTTGCACGTGTTGACTTTCGCATTGATGAAAATCAAAACCCCTATGTTATTGAGGTCAACACTCTACCTGGTTGTACCCCAACGTCGCTCTTTCCAAAGTCTATGAAGTATGATGGAATAACATTTGAGCAGGTGATTGCGATGTTTGTAGAGACGGCGGGACTTGACTATGAAGGTGTTGTTTAAAGGGATATTATTTTTTTTCGTTGCTGCTGGTGTTGGTGTAGGAGCCTACTCTCTTTTTACAAGCTCCTATTTTAAAGTCACCTCCGTCTCTTTTGAATTGATGGGTGCTGCGGAAAATGACTATCTTTTTCAGCCTATTCAAACGCAACATCTACCTGAGATCTTAGGATCTCTTTCACAGCAGTCTTTGTGGTTTGTTGAGATGTCCCAGTGGATTGATCAACTGAAAAAAGATCAAAGAGTGAAAGACGTGCAGGCAATAAAAAGATTTCCCAATACCGTTTTGTTTCGATTGGAGCCTCGTCGCCCCGTGGGGCTGATTTTAGATGAAAAGGGGTTTCTATATCCTGTCGGAGCCGATGGTGGTTTGTTGCCTCGACTCGACTTAGGTCGTGTTCCAGATTTGCCATTGATCCGTGGAACACAATTTATGGAGAGCGTGGAACTTAGAAAAAAACTTGTGGAACATTTGCAAATACTGCCATCGGAAGGATTGTTCTCACTGTCGAACATTTCTGAACTTCATCGCAAAAGCAACGGTGAGTATGAAATTCATTTGATGGACCCCATCGCTTACGTCAACATCGCGCCTCAAGACTTCGAATACAAAGTGAGCATGGTGATTCGTGTTTTAGAATATTTAAAACGTCATAATCTTAAGAGTCGCGTCATTGATGCTCGCTTCTCAAAGAAAGTTGTTGTCAGGTTGCGTAACCAACCCTAGTCTAAAGCTAAGGGCATGTGTTTTAGAACACTTAGACTTTGGTAGGGCCCTTAAAAACGGAATCCTAGAATGGGATTTTGTAAGTTAATACAGGCGTGTTTTTGCAACAAAGAGGACCTGGATGTCGCTAAATGGTGATGAAAAGAAAAAGGTAAAGTCCGTCATCGGGGCTATCGACATAGGTACGACTAAGGTAGTTGTCACCATAGGTAGTTTTGGTGAAGATGGACTTGAGGTCATCGGAGTAGGAACGGCTTCCAATTCAGGAATGCGCCAGGGAAGCGTTGTCAATATTGATGCGACTTCAAAATCTATTCAAAAAGCGCGAGAAGAAGCGGAGCTCATGGCAGGAGTGGTCATTGATTCCGTATGGATTTCTGTTGGTGGCCCTCATATTGAATCTTTTGATTCCAGTGGAATGGTCGCCATAAATAACGGTGAGATTGCTCAAGGTGACATTGAACGGGTGATAGAGGCCGCTCAAGCTATCGCTGTCCCTGCAGACCGTAGAGTTTTACATGTTCTTCCCAGTGATTTTAAGGTCGATAAGCAGGGGGGAATTACAGATCCCATCGGGATGTCGGGTGTGCGCTTAGAGGCTTCAGTTCACATTGTTACCGGAAATACTTCGACGCTTCATAATTCAGTAAAGTGTGTTGAACGTGTCGGTCTAAGAGTCAGCGGAATGGTGCTTCAGCAGTTGGCATCAGCACGATCTATTTTATCCGCGGATGAAAAAAATCTGGGTGTTGCTGTTGTGGATATGGGTGGTGGTACTTGTGATCTTGTCGCCTTTATGCAGGGAAGTGCTGTTATGACGGACGTGGTTCCTGTGGGTGGCAACAACTTCACACACGATATTGCAATGGGGCTAAAGACATCACAGGCTGATGCCGAAGTGCTGAAGAAAAAATGGGGCTGTGCCCTTGTCGCTATGACTCAACCCGAAGAAAGTGTTCAGGTGGAAGGGGTCGGTGGTCGCTCTTCTAGAGAAGTGGCGCGAAAGAATTTGGCTTCTGTTATCGAAGCGCGTGCTGAAGAAACTTTGTTGTTGATTCGCACGGCTTTAGAAAAGGATGATTTGTTAAGTAAATTAGGTTCAGGGATTGTTCTAACGGGGGGAGCCAGTCAATTAAATGGTCTTGTAGAAATGGGAGATTTCATTTTTGACGTTCCAGTTCGTTTAGGGGTGACCACCGGCATTGGTGGACTCAAAGAGATTGTTCGCGATCCCAGCTTTGCGACCTCAATAGGGTTGTTACAGTATGGTTGGGAGCAAGTTTCTAAGTCTCCTGAACTTAATAGTAAAGTTAGTAAAGAAGAAAATAATTTTATGTTTAGTCGATTAGCTCGAAAAATGAAGGATCTTTTGGTTGGATCCGACTGATCCATAGGAGGGATTATGTTTGAATTGGAGGAAAATACCAACTTAGGCGCCAATATTAAAGTTATTGGATGTGGCGGTGGCGGAAGTAATGCCGTACAAACGATGATTGAAGGTGGTCTATCGGGTGTTGAATTCATTGTAGCCAATACCGATAAGCAGGCTCTCCAAGCGAATAAAGCCGATAAAAAAATTCAATTAGGTTTGGAGCTGACTAAGGGACTTGGGGCTGGCGCAAATCCAGAAATTGGAAAACGTGCTGCGATCGAATCTTATAACGATATCGTTGAAGGACTCGAGGGAGCCGATATGGTTTTTGTCACCGCTGGAATGGGGGGTGGAACAGGAACGGGTGGCGCGCCTATTATCGCCAAGATTGCAAAAGAGTTAGGTGCACTAACTATTGGAGTAGTGACTCGACCTTTTGTTTTTGAAGGAAAAAAGAGAAAGCGACATGCCGATACCGGCGTGCAAGAGCTCAAAGAAAATGTAGATACATTAATCGTAATTCCTAACCAAAAACTTTTAACGATATCGAGTGAAAAAACTCCTCTTCTGGAAACTTTTAAGAAAGCCGATGCAGTTTTACTTCAAGCGGTGAAAGGGATTTCAGATCTGATCAATATCAGAGGTCTCATCAATTTAGACTTTGCTGATATTCGTACCGTGATGGCCTCTAAAGGAATGGCGATCATGGGTTCGGGATTTGCTGAAGGTGAGAACCGAGCTGTAGAAGCGGCCACTCAGGCTATTTCTTCACCCCTATTGGAAAATATTGCCATTGATGGAGCTACTGGAATCATTATTAATGTCACTGGTGGCTCGGATCTTTCTTTATGGGAAGTCAACGAAGCTTCCACTCTTGTGACAGAAGCCGCACATGAAGATGCAGAAATTATTTTTGGTGCCGTGATTGATGAGAATATGGGAGAGACCGTCAGTGTGACAGTGATTGCTACAGGGTTTGGTATGGATAGTAAAATGACTGTAACGGACCAAATTTCGAAGTTACAGGCAATGGCTCAGGCTCAGTTAAATATGCAGGCTGAGGCGGCAGCTCATTTCGATTATTCATCTCACTATATGCCACAACCGACTCCGAAGATGATGCCGGAACAGCACTACTCGCAAGCGCCAACGATTTCTCCAATGGCGCCACCGCAAGCGGCACCTCAACCCCAGCATCAACCTCAATCACAACCACATGCGATGCCACCCCAACAGCAGCCGCATCACCAGCATCCCGTTGCTCCACAAGGACAGACTTCTGCAAACCCAATGGAGACGGCGATGAACAACCCTGGAGTGGGTGGCCATGACAATAGGGGAGCACAAGGTTCATTGGAAGAACGATCTGTTACCGGTGGAAACCCTGAGATGCTTCCAAGAGATTTATTGTTAGCTAAAGCCAAGGCTTATCGTGAAACTCAAGGTCAAAACGAAGGGCCAAGTGAAGAGTCTGTAAAGAATCGCACAGGATTTGATCCGGATAATTTAGAGATTCCATCGTATATGCGAAGACAACAAGATAGTGGGTTTTCCGGGGTGAATGACTAAACCAGCCTACGTTGTTTTTATTTCAGATTGCCATCTGGGTTCCCGCAAGGAACCCAGATTTGTTTTATTTGAGTCACTTTTAAATAGGTTAAAAAATGAAGGAAAAGTAACCCACCTGTTTTTGGTCGGAGACATTTTTGATTTGTGGGTGGGTCGACATTCATATTTCGTAGATAAGTATTCTGGACTGGTAAAGTTAGTTCATCAGTTGGTCCAAATGGGTGTTGAGGTTCACTACTTTGAAGGAAATCATGATCTCTATTTACAGGATTTTTGGGGAGAGGAACTAGGTGTTTTTATTCATGAAGGACCAAAGCAATTTGAAATTGAAAACAAAATTTTTCAAGTCGAGCACGGAGATCAGATGGATCCGTCCGACAAAGGTTATATTTTTTTGCGATGGTTTTTACGGTGGTTTCCCATTCGAACACTGATTCGTCACCTTCCAGAATGGATGGTGGTTCAAATTGGCGAAAAGGCTTCCGAGTCGAGCCGGGAGTACACCTCGACGGGATCAAAGTCTCAGTCCTCACAAGTGACAATCCAGAAATTTTACTCTTTTGTGGACGATACCGCCCAAAATGCAGATTGGGATTTTTTGATTGCTGGACACATTCATCATCGACTTCAATATCAGATTCCAGACTCGACCAAGACAGCTTTTAATTTGGGCGTCTGGGATGATCAGCCACAGATTTTGGTTTGGACACCTAGCAAACAACCCCATTTTGTAGACGTTACTGAGCTATGTAGGAAAGGGCCTTAAGAGATAGCCTCATTCGGTCGATTCTGTCGGCTAGCCATAGGTCAGGTTAAATAGCAATCGTCACAAAGATTTTTCATTTTTATTTGAATAAACACAGCCTTACTCCCGATAGGTTAATGAAGCCATATGAGTGTCCATAGCTTTTCTTGGGGAGGTTTGTTTGGATCAGTTTATGGAAAGAGAAAAGTATGCCTATGAGGACTACTCCAATCATTTAACTAAACTTCTCGGCATTTTAAAATCTCAAAAGGGAACGGATCTCCACATCTCAGCTGGGACGCATGCTGTGATCCGCGTGAAGGAAGAGTTGATTCCTGTAAAAACGGGAAACTTTCTAGAAAAAACAGTTCGTGGATTGATTTTTCCAAAGATGCTTATTGAACAAATTGACGAGCTTTATAACAATTCTTTTGTTACTTTTCCTTTTTTTCATTCTGAGGTTGGACAGTGTCAGGCCACGGTTTATTTGCAACCGCAAGGGATGGGTTTTTCGGTTCGTCTTCATGGAGTAAAGCCATATTCGCCTGAAGGTCTCAATGTTCCAGAAGAAGTTATTAATATTTGTAGCCAGAAGACAGGTTTTGTTGTTTTAACTAGAAAAAATGATATCGGAATGACTTTGTTTTTAGGTTCTCTTGTTGGGCACATTAATAAAACACTCAACCGACATATTGTGCTGATAAAAAAAAAAAAA
>JAGRAG010000040.1 GCA_020435025.1 Bdellovibrionales bacterium
AAACGATAAGCGACAATTTTTGTAGCGCTTTCCATTTTTTTCTAATTTCACCCAATGATCCCCTCTGAAATGACATCATCCAGCAATTTTTATGGAATTACTGAAAGATATTCGTAAAATAGCGACGACAAACCATTTCAACAAAAGGAATTTATCATGAGAAGTATCGTGCGCCCCTTGGTTCTTCTGCTAATCGCATCTGCCCCACTAGCTCTAGCAGTGAGTCCGCCTGAGGATGGCTTGAAGGTGAAAGTTGATCTAAAGCATCAAAATTACTACGATTCAATTACCGGAGATCCCACCATTTTGAATTCGCGATTTCGCGTCACTCTAGGAAACTCTGAAGTTCGTGTTGACGAATACCTGCGTCAGTTTTCCATGCCAGGCCGAGATGTACGATCTATAAAAAAATATATTGTTGATGTCACAGTTAGTCTTTCTCTCGCTCCTACTCTTTTGGAAGATCGAACCCTTGAGACACTAGAAGATAAAGTGGATGCCGCTTTAAAACAAAAAGAACCGTATATAAGACAACAGGTTGAAATGGGTGTTGATTACAAACTCTCTCAAGACCCTATATTTAATGAGTTTCCCCCAGAGGTTCGACAAAGTATACGCAACAATCTAGTTGAAGAAACTCTTGAGAAAACTATCTCCGATCTTCGATCGGAAGCAAATGCAAAGCACGAAGATCGTGTGGATCAGATAAAAACAGAAACGACAATTCAAGAAGTCGCTGTGACCATGGCTTATAATATCAATGAAAAGGCTGTCCTTTTTTTAAAGGCCGGTAAATATCAACAGGATATTGCCACAGGCATGAACGACGATCACCTAACCGAAATTGAGTCTCGTCGCCTAGGTCGAAGTCGTACACAGAGAATGTCTTCGGCCGGTCCAACAACAGGTGTGACTGCTGGAGGTGTATACAGAGCTGATGATTTTACCGTGCAAGCAGAAATAGCCATTTTTCGTGACCGTTTAGCATTTATAAACGCCAACGAATACATTGAACAGATTGTGACTTTAAGTGACGAAGATTTTGAAAATCATAGAGACTTAAATGATTTTAATTCTCAGCGTATTCGTATCAATGTTCGAACCAATAAAGTTGATTTTTACATAACTGGCGGAGACTTTGATGGCGCTTCAGCTTACTCTACAGGAGCCGTTATCCGTATCACTCCTAAGTTACAAGCTCATGTTGATTATTCAAAATCCGATCGATCCTATACTGCTGAACAAGGAGTTTCTGTCTACTTATCTTATGACACTAAGATTTTTAACAAATCTGTCGCAATTTATGCGGGACAAGAAAGGTTGAAAAACGCTCCTTCAGCATCCTCATCAGTTCGCGAAGATGAAACTGAATCCGTCGCTGGGGCCCGCATTACTTTGCTTCAAGGTCGCATTTATCGAAAGATCTATGGTCGCCTTTCAATTGGCGTAGAAGGTTATCGAAAAGAACGTGGTTCCGATAAAGAAAATGGTTGGAGAGCAGGAAGTCAGTTAGAAGTGATTTATTGATTTAAAACTACTTAAATCGAAAAATAAAGCCCCACAATGGGGCTTTATTTTTTTTAGAATGATGCCGAAAATTGAAACATCATTTCTTTTTTTTCCAGACTGAAATCTACAAGTCATTTGTATGCTATGGTTCTTCTTAAAAGGAGAATTTCATGAAAACTTCGCCACTCATTTTTCTTTTCACTTTTGGATTCCATCTTATAGCCCACGCCGACCTGAACCTTCAAATCACCGCCGAAGACTTTACTAGCTCTACCGAGTGGACAGGTCCCAGTCCTCAAGAGCATACCGAAATTGTTCAGCAGTATTTAAAAGAAGTTCGCACCCTAGCCCATCAAAGTGTTCTAAGTTTATCTAAAACCATTCCTTCATTAAGCTTTTCAAGTTCCAACGAGCGCGCCGAAAGCTTACTAAAAATCACTTTAGTGATGGCGTCAAACGACCATTATTTTTTTGATCCAGCCGGCTCATTGCAATCATTCACTTTGAAGGAGTTAAATCAGCTCATTCAAATTATTCAAGCCTATCAATACACCTCCCAAGAACTGAATGAAACTTTAATGAGACTAGTAAAGTTTGATGCTTTCTCAGACACTCTCACTTGGTTTGGAAAGATAACATCCGTGCGTCGAGATATGGACACCTATCTGGAACATCGAAAGTGGGAAGGAGGAGGACTGTGTCTTTTCACCTTTGGAGAGACCGCCCGGAAAGCCCTTTCTCGTTTAGAAATTGAGCCAGGAAACTACCACACTCTTATGGGTTCGAATGATGGGGTTTATCAAGATCCGCGATTTGTACAAGCCCAGTGCTACTGCAAAGGACAAGGGTGCTCACAAAATTTTCCAGAGGTACAATTTTAGCTGCCGCATAAGGCCCTCTTTAGTTGCGAATAAATTTTATAGCCAACGCCTTTGAAGCATATCACCATCACAACGAAAAGCAGCAACTAAGGCTGTCTTTGAATCCAATCTTGTACTTCTTGCCGAAGAAACGTCAATGGTCGGTACCGCTCGTAATAGTCATATAATGCATGAGCCTCTGTTTCGACCCTTTGGTCCTCTGGACTCACTTTTCCATATAAAACCTTTTCCGCTACCTTCTTGTCTGCAGCTGTTGGCTCCATCTCCCCTCTTCTTTCCGCAAGGGACTTGGCGAAATAATAAATGGCTTCTCCACGGTCCTTTGCCACCCCTATGGCATACACAAGATAAGTCACACGGTAATAATTGACAGGATCCACAGCAATTGAGTCCTCACGTCGAGGATAAAGTTGAGCATACTTGTCCTCTTTTTATTTATGAACTAGGTCCTGATCCTCTCTAGAAAGCCGCGTAGGCACCTCCGCAAATGTAAAAAAATCCCCCATTGAAACCATATAAATAGAGACTTTACGAATGTTACGTCGAAACTTATGAAAACCATCTTCCAACGCATGATAATCATATACTGGCTTCAATATTAATGGCTCCAATTCTTCTTTAATCTGTTTTTCTAAAGAATGAGTTTCTGCAAGAAAGGCTTCTAGCAAATAGGTTCGGGTAATTTTCTTCCAATTTAATGAGGACAAAAGATCATTTACTTTAGCATATGCGGAACCTTTTCCTGAAATATGCCAGCCGTCTTCTTTAGAAATCACCTTCACTTCGGCTAACGCCTTTTCCTTTTTCGCCTTTAAATCGGCTATCACTTCCGAATCAACATTCGATTTATTCCTAGCCTGAAGCAAAAGATCGTTTCTAAGCCCATATTCACCTAATGCATCTTCAAATCGCTTTACAAAATCACGTGTTTCTTTAATGGCCTTTTTTGTCGACTTTTTAACGTCAGGGTGTTCAGAGATAAGCTTAAGCATGTACTCTAACCGAAATAGTCGCCCCCTAATATCAGAGCGAATCAAAGTTCGTGCAAACTTGGAAAACCGACCATTTGCCTTTTCAGCAAAGGATTCAACACCTTGTAAATGAGACTGCAACATCCGATAGGCTTCACTGTTGTCAACAGAGCCCACACATTTTTTTTCACCAGCATGAACTGAAGAAAATGAAAAAAGAACCGTAAGTAAGACGGCACTCCACCGCATATATATCAATAGTTTCATGTTATTTCCTCTATTTAACAGCACTAAGGTAACAGAGATTGGCCATCGACTATAGAAGAGATGAAAATTCGACAATGTCTTGCAATTTCTGTCACATCCATTACTGCAGAAGTAAAAAGCCTGCAATATAGTCCTAGGTTATTGTAATTATTTATATATTTTATGTATAAAGGAAGAAATTTGGCCCCGATTTTGAATAGACTCTTTTGAGACCTTGGAGGGTTCATGAAAGTTTCACTTCAAACATCGCTCTTTTTGCTGCCACTTTTTTTATTAGTTGCTTGTCACGGATTTGATGCCGCCCAAATTGCTAAAAAAGCTGAAGCCCCTGTTCAATGGATTGAGTCCAAAGCCACGCCGGAACAGAGCAGTGAAGACGTTCCATTTTGGGGTCACAAAATAGGTGCTGAGGATACTGGAGAACTTTCCTACGCAGAGAGAATTGAAAATATCATTGCCAAGTCCTTTGCGGCTCAACCTCCCCTTGCGATCTCTCAAGACCAAAAATTTAAGCAGCAAGAAGCTAACAAATTACAATCGTTTGCTTCAAAATTTGAGGCCGCTTCTCGAGCAAACAACGAAGAGAACATGAAAGCCATTCTTGAGGAAATTGGCCGCCTGAGTTACCAAGATCAACAAGAGATCTTTCGAACGTCCTTTCCATTAAGTAAACCCATAAAAAATATCACTCATGCCACTCTTCTAGAAATGTTTGCTTTTGGCGATCCTGAAAAAGAAATCAACCCTTTTACAATAAACGGTCAACAGCCCGGGGACAGCGAAGAAATTCTTATCGAACTTTGTAAAAAAAGCGATCTGACTTCGATCCGTGAAGATCGACCTATGATTCCTACCATAATGATCTCAATCTCTCATAAAGTCTACGCAGCAAGTCGGCTGTTTTCTGATTGTGGTGTAGATCCAAATTTTTCTAGAAACCCCCTCCTCATTCCGAATTACTTTCAGCAAGCCTTACATACATTTCATCCAGGATTAGCAAGTGACATGATGGATGGGATAATTCCTGCAGACCCTTATGCCTTGGATCGGTTTGGAAACACACCGATAGCCTTAGCCTTAGAAGCAATGGGCACACATAAGCTAGGCCCCAATGTTATTAGCAAACCTTTTCAAGATACTTATCGAGCTCTTTTGAAAAAACTAGTTTCCATTTACAAAGCGGACAACAAGTCTTTCTTTCTAAAAAGCCAAGCTGATCATCCTGCTATGACCTTAAAGCTTCAACAAGCTCTCCCCAAAGAGTCCCTTCAAAAAGTTGTAGCCAGTGACAAGGCTTCAGCAAAGAATCTCGTTACAGAAGATGTCTTAACTCAACTAAAGAAAGAGTGGACAGAGCCTTTTATCAATAAACAAGTAGAACGATTGGTTTTCAGTTGTAGCAATAGAGGATTTAAAGATTGTACACCGGAAAAAGTAACCATTGATTCAAACATTGCGTTGAGCTTTCAAAAAACAGCTGAGAAACAAACATGGCAGCCTCTCGCCGTTTTAGAACTCACTCTCACTCTCCAAGCCGATGAACACCTAATCGATGAGCTCTATCAAGCTGGTGACGTACAATTTTAACGAGAGCTCTTAACAGACCTTAAAAAGCACCTACTTTAGGCCATAGTCCAATCAATTCAAGACAGCCTCTTGAATATTCTCTTTTCGGTTTCCATAATATAAATATGGACTTCAAAAAGCACGGGCTGACCATCCTTATTGTGTCAGTAATTCTTTTTTTCATTATTTTTTGGATAGTAGGAGGTCCTTCAAGCTTAGATCAGATCCCAATGGATTACTTCATCAACCGAGAGGGAAAAAATGGCTGCTGCCGGGTCTGTTATGTAGGCGTTGCCTGTGGCAATAGCTGTATCAAGCGAGCAACACCTTGCACCCAGCCTCCAGGGTGCGCATGCAATCGCAAGGTCCCAATTCCACCGAAAACGACACCTGAAGAGCAAAATCAACAAAGCGTCGACGTCGAATAGGCCTCTACATACGGGCTCTTTCTAGTCGTGAAATTCGATCTTCCAAAGACGGATGCGTACTAAACCAACTTGTAGGAGCTGCTATTTTTAGACTGGCGAGACCACCGGTATCTGGCTCAATACGCTCCTGCATACTCTGTAAACGTTGAAGAGCTTTAATCATTGGTCCTTTGCCAACAGATTTCGCTGCCCCTAAGTCCGCTCTGTACTCCCTGTATCTAGAAAAGAAAGCTACAACGATCATGCCTAAAAATCCGAAGATCACTTGAAAAAAAATATTCAATCCCATTCTCACAAATATCCCCCCACCTCTTCCTTCTTCGTCTTCAAATTGAGAAGCAACTAAGTCAGCAAGGATTCTAGAAAAGAACAACACGAAAGCATTGATAACCCCTTGAATAAGAGTCATTGTCACCATATCACCATTAGCCACATGAGCCACTTCGTGAGCCAAAACACCTTCTACTTCTACGCTGTCCATTTGTTGAAGAAGTCCAGAAGATACTGCGACAAGAGAGTTTTTACGGCTTGGTCCTGTAGCAAATGCATTAACTTCCTGACTTTCATAAATTCCCACTTCGGGCATCTCTCGCAGACCCTCTCGACGAGCAATATCATACACTTTTTCAACGAGGTATCGTTCGTTTCCAGAACTTGTCCTAGGATCTATTGTTACAACACCGTAGACTCTTTTAGCCATCCATTTGGAAATAAGTAGGGAAACAAAAGCGCCACCCATGCCCCAAATAAAGAAGAAAACGAGAAGGGGGCCATAATACTGTCCAGCCACTGCATCTAAGGGGTATACAAGACTCACAACATGCCACAACAAACTAAAAGCAATCATCACCAAAAAGTTTGTGACGACGAATAACAGAATTCTCTTCATTTAGGCCTCCTTGCTGACTAAGTGTCTCGCAGAATTAAATTTGAGTTTTTTTTCTCTTCTGTCAATTAAGTTTCGATTAACGGAATTGACGAAGTTATATTTTTACTTTTAAAATAACATCAAAGTAATTGAAATTACGGAGGAAATATGAAGCTGATTATTCTAGCCATGGTAATGTTTTTTGCAACGGCCCAAGGAGGAGAACTCAAGGGAGTTCGCCTAGATGACCAACGAACCTTTAATGAATATCCGCTTGTATTGAATTCCATGGGAATTCGCCATGTTCAAAGATTTGGATTTGATATTAAGGTCTACATTGCTGGACTCTATCTTTCAGAGAAGTCCAAAGAGTCCAAATCGATCATTGATAGCGATACACCGAAGTGGATTGTTATGGAGTTCGTTAGAAATGTTGATCGAAAGCCTTTAATTGATGGTTGGCGTAAGTCTTTAAAGGCGGCCTGCTTGCAATGCGAAGTGTCCATGGAGAAACTTAAAACCTTTAATAAGTTTATGGTAAACATGAGAACTGGAAACAAAATTGAAGTTGGCTTTTTAAAAGATAAGGTTGTGTTGGACGTTAAAGCTCGTAGCAATTCTCACGTCGATATTGAATCCTCTGCTTTCTCAAAAGATCTACTTGCCGTTTTTATTGGTGAAAAAAATCCTGCGGACAAAAGACTCAGAGAAGGACTTCTCGGCATTCGTGAAGAAAAATAATTGGGAAACGTATTTAAAAAAGATCTTACAGACTTTCTTTCCAATTATGAATTTTTTCAGCAGCCCTCTGAAGATTTAACTGACCACCGGATACAGTAAAGTCTTCTAGGTCTGCTCTCAAATCTACCGTTTCAAGCAAAATGTCTTTTATGAGTAAAGCTCCTTGGGCCGGCTGACTATAATA
Source organism: Bdellovibrionales bacterium (assembly GCA_020435025.1). Taxonomy (GTDB): domain Bacteria; phylum Bdellovibrionota; class Bdellovibrionia; order Bdellovibrionales; family UBA1609; genus JAGRAG01. The sequence continues at coordinate 7,416 of JAGRAG010000040.1, forward strand.
AAACTGTAAAAAATCATAGGAAGCCACACTAAAAAGAAATCCAATAGCTCCAGCAACATGAGGAGTCGCCATTGATGTTCCTGTCATTTCAGCATACTGTTTCTGAGGCACTGTTGAAAATATCTCCGTTCCAGGAGCCGCAAGATCAATACTCTCTTTTCCATATCCGGCAGCTTTAAACTTGACTCCTTCTTTGGTTGTGTTTGTAACTGCAACAAGAAAATCACTTGTGCATTGAGTGGGAACATCGCCATTTTTATCCACGTTGACATCACTATTAATTGTTGCTGCCGCACTTAGAATTCCCGCTTCTCCCATAGCATTATAAAGATCATTCCACACGGGATAGTCCCCCGACAGGCAATCTCCAAAGTCCACACCGAAGCTAGAATTCGTTGCAACTACATTTGCTCCTTCTTGCCCCCCTGTTTTAAGCCATCTCAACTTATTTTCTAAAACATACGAGTAGGCTTCGACAATAACAGAAGTTCTTCCACTAGATCCAGCTACAGGAAGAAGCTTCACTTGCCAGTTCACGCCGACAGACCCGTGCTCTTTTGGGGCTCTTGCCCCCACAATACCCATAACATGGGTTCCGTGATCAGCTACTGGAATTTCGCCGTTTTTATTATAGGCGTTCCATCCATGAATGTCGTCAATGTACCCATTGCCATCATCGTCAATCCCGTTTCCTGGGATCTCAATGGAATTTTGCCAAATGTTTTCCTCTAAAGAGGGATGATCTAATTCAAAACCTCCATCAACAATAGCGACAACTACATCCTCGCCAGTTTGAGTGATCCCACCGGTTCCAAGACTCCACGCCTCAGTCGCTTTAATATCGTTTCTTCCTGCCAACTCAAATAGCCCCCACTGTTTCAAAAAATCACTGTTAGGCGGGGTCACCTGCCTTGACTGAATTAGATGATCACTCTGCACATAACGAACCCGTGAAGAGCGTTTCAATGCTTCAACGGATTCACGGTCAAATCGACGAATCCCCGATTTTACTAGGTAGATCTGTTGCACTCGAGACAATTTTCTGGATACCGTAAACCCTTGGGTCTCTAACAGTTCAAAGACTTCTTTTTCCGCTGTGTCTAATTCAAAAGCGACAATCATGTGAGACTCTTCATAGCTTAAAGCACTCACATGTAACATGGTCAGGTAGGAAAAAAATGTAATCACTATTGAGATTCTAAGTAAAGAGCGCATAAAATCCTTTTCACACGAAGAGCTAGTCTTCTATATCCGAAATCCCCGAAATATCTGCTATGGAGATAGATGAAAAATCTAAATCATCGAAATCGTAATCAGAAAACGATGTGTCAGTAATGGTGTTCGCATCATCCAAAGGAACGCCTAAGTTATGTCTCTGTTCTGTATTTTCTAAAATTCTTCTTTGAGCTTCCTCTTCAAGGTTGAAAGCCAAATAAAAACTAGCGCTTAAAAGCTCTTTCAGATCCTCAGCGCGAATAATCAACAAATGACATCGAGAAAGAGTTTTCACAGTTGCAGATCGTTGCCCTCCGGAAAGAATCCCCATTTCTCCAAAAAAATCTCCTTTTTTAAGCTCTGAAATTTTATGATCTTTTAACTTCACCTCAACATGCCCATCTAAAATGACATAAAAAATATCTCCGAAATCTCCTTCTAAAAGAACGTTTTCGCTTGCCTCATGAGAGAGCACCCCGCTTTTATTAAGAAATCGACTTAAGATTTCCGAAGGAACGTTTTTAAACAGTGGCGAACAATTCAATATCTGATTGATGATAAGACGTGTGCGCAGCGATTTGATCTCAGCAAACTCTTCAGCTTGACTCGGGTCCATTAGGTCTCTGATTCTGATAGCCAAGACCCAGCTACTGTGTAAAGACGACACTTCAGCATTTCGCTTTTTCCCACTAATGGCCGGGCTTTCACCAAAAACACAGACAGGATTGAGCTCAGTGATGTATTTCCTTTGACCATACTCTTCCCTATAAACACCCAACTTTCCAGACATTAAAACGCAAAACTCTTTTCCTTCGCTTCCTTGAGCAATCAAAGTATCTCCCGGTTGACTATGAACCAACCTTGCATATTTAACTAATTTATTCAGAACCTCTGAGTCACCTTCCGGCACTAAACATGTCTTTTGAATAAATGCTTTTATACGGTCTTTAGTAAAATAGGCCTCTGTTAACTCTTGATGAGAAGAACTGTGCTCGGCTGCGCCTGACTGGAGCTTTGCATAATAGTCTAAATACTCATTGCCATTTTCAATCAGTCCTAAATTAACTAAATGTTCAAGAAACGAAAGCACTCTCGTAAAGGAAAACTGGATCGATTTTTTTTCAAGTGCAAGAAAGAGTTCGCTTAAATTGTACATCCCATTTAGCAATTTTGTGATAGCTTCGAAATCTCGCTCAAAGGGGCCATGCACCTCTTCACTCCCGTCTTCTTCGAAATATAGTTTTTCTTTTTTTACGGTCCAGTGACCTTTCTTAAACTTGGGAGTAAACAATTCGATACGTGCCATAGAATCAATAGTACCTAACCACTTAACTGTATGGCCAAAGCAAAATTTAATTCGAACAGGATCAAGACCTTATACCATAAAAACAAAAAGGCCTCTCCGAGGCCTTTTTGTTTCCATCAAATCTTGATTTCGCTATCACACTACTAAAATACGAAATAATCTTTGCAGGACTGTTGATAATAGGAAAGTTTGGAGTTTTTCTTGGAACACTTACTCTGAGCCACCTGAAAGATGGCTTTTACTTTCTCCGTCTCTTTCTGGTCTTTTGCCCATGTTTCTAAGTTGGTTTTTGCTCGTGCTAAAATCCTACCACTTCGCCCTTGAAAACTATCTGTTCGGCCAGTATTTTCTTGGAGCAGTCGTGCAGCTAACTTCAATATTTCCCCAGTTTCTTTAGGCTTCAATCGAATCAGCGCGGCCAGATAAGCATAGCCCCACTGCAATTGAGTCGCACCCCCTTTCGGTGCCTCAAAGGCCTTTCGATACCAGCTCAGAGCTGCTTCATTATTTTTTTGATCTGACTCAATATAAGCCAACGTCGACATAAGGTAATAAGGACTGATTGAGGATTTCAACTCACTTTCTAAAATATTTTTAGCCTTTTCCGACTCTCCCACTTTGTGTAAATAATAGGCGGCATCAGTTAAAGCAACATGTCGCTTTTTAGGATCTTTAACTTGCTTCAAAATCTGATCAGCTACTTCTTTCACAACACCCTTTACGTCATCAGGAACCGTTTTGGAATCCTTATAAAAGGCAATAACCGGATACAGAGTATTTAGCTTGTCTTCAAAAGTAAGATCTTGATTTTTTCGAACTTCGGTCATCAAATTTAAGATTCGGTCCTGAAACTTAGCACCCTCATTTTTATAAAGTCTTTCCTTAAGATCACCAACTAAATAAACATACTGACTCAAGTATTCTTTTGCTCGTTGCTTGCTTGAAAACACTTTCTCTAAGTCCCTTCGATAAACACTTCCCACCTTTTTAGAAATATCTTCTTTTTCTTTAAGACTGCTCAGATGCAAGCTCATAGCATTTAGCATTATTTTTAAAGAGATTTCTGGAGTTTTCTTTTCGTTGCTCTCAGCTATGGCACGCAGCTGTTCTGCCAGTTTTCGCTGAGACTTTTTCATCTCCTCTTTCTCTTTCTCGCCAACACCAGCAGTTCTTAAAAGAGGAGCCTGCACCCAAGAAAAACTGGCAATAATATCTAAATCTTTTCCTGAAAGCGGACTCTTTGGGGTCCACTTTAAAACTTTATCTAGAAATGATGTCGACTCCCCTACGACAACTTCTAAAGTTTGCGCCATCTCCTCAGCCGTTGCTGACGGCGTCAAGCGCACCAGCTCCTCTCCCTGCGAGGAGAGAACCATCAATGTCGGATAGCCCATTGCCTTTAATTTTTCTCCCCAAATTTGTGCGTCATCCGTATCCCCATCCAAATACACGGCAATATAGTTTCGAGTAGCATAAATAAATTTTGGATCAGAAAAAACTCGACTTTTGAGGGCATTGCAAGGTGGACACCAGACTGCACCCCAATATACTAAGAGCGGGCGCTTTTCTTCTTTTGCCGTCTGCAAGGCGTTTTCCATTCCTCCTTTTCTCCAACTCACTTCAAAGACTTTAGACCGCGCCTCTCCCATTAAGGTACTAAACAGGACAAGCACAAAAACAATTGGTTTTAGAAAAAGCACGCATTCCCCCTTTTTATTCACGATTTTTCCTCTAATTCTTTGACCAGACTAACGTACT
>JAGRAG010000041.1 GCA_020435025.1 Bdellovibrionales bacterium
AAGTTTTTCACCGCAAACAAGTTAACGGAAGAATGGGATAGCCAGGGATCATTACACTCGATGTTAGATATATTATATCAGAGGATCTTATTGAGAGAGTGTACTTTTCTAACCTAAAAATTGAAAACAAAAAATAAAGCAGGAGAAATTATTATGGGAAAGAAGATTGATTCAATAAAGGAGCCATGCCCTACTTCTTGTCACAACGCATACGGGAATAGGGCCTGGCACCTTTTTTGAAAATTTCGCCGAATTTGGGAGGGTACTCTAATGCTGAGGGTTTAGTTTGAAATCGGTAGAATAATGGAAACAGTCGTGCCCTGGCCATAGGAACTATCTATACAAATATCTCCGCCCCAAGAATTCAACATAGACTTAGAGTCTAGCAATCCGAGTCCATTGCCTTTTTCTTTCGTTGTGATTCTCTCACAAAAAAGCTTTTCTAAAGTCCTGGGCTTCATGCCTTGTCCATTATCTACTATCTGTACTTTGACAGAGTCTTTTTCGCATAAAATGACGTCTATTGCGTTAGATTTTGCTTCTATTGCATTGTTCATAATATTTGAAAGTAGCCTCTTAAAGTCTTTTTCGACGATTTTGACTCTCGAAGAAGTAGATCCTTTTACGCGAATTGAGCATATCGATAATTTACCTGATTCAAGGCTTTTCTCTGCGATCACTTCATTGATGAGAGGAGTCAAAGAAACAGGCTTGGGTAGCTCAACATTGCGGGATTGGGCAAGAAGGTCTTCGGCAATGTCTTCAATTCTTTTAGAGGCTAGTTTAAAAAACTCTCGCTTTTCTTCAGGGAGTTCAGTCGCTGCCTGCATCAAAACTTTGAGAGCTCCAAGAGGGGATTTAATATCATGGGCTACTTTGAGTGCTAACTTAGTGAATTCTTCTTTGGCATAAAATGTTTTTAGTTCAGATTTATATAGTAAAACCTGGACTTTTAAGAGAGTTTGGTGACGAGCAAACATACCTAAAAAAGCAGTTATAGCAATTGTTACGCTGATACTGATACCTATACCAATCAGTTTCAACAGGCGGCCTCTAGAAGGGGTCGATGATATAACCGCCTTATAATCCCCACCATATCCTGGCAAAATTAGTGGCTGGCTGCTCCAGCCTAAATATTGGGATAGAGATATTTTTGATTTAGGAAATGAATCAATGGTCAGACCGTTTTGATCTATGATCTCGACACCACAAGTGCCGTCATTTCGATCAACACAAATAAGACGAAAGAGTGTTTCCCCAGTTCTACGAACCCCAAACTGGTAAGAACTGCTTTCTACGTATTTTATGGCTCTTGTCGCAGCATCTTGTTCTCCAATTACGATTAAACTCCTAAAACTGATGCCGAAAACTAAGACAAATATAACAAGTGAGATCCCTAGAGGTCCCGTAAGACTCGTTTTTTTTATTGCAGTTCGCTGATCCATTGTGGTAGTTAAATACAGCTAATTACGCTTGCCGTCAAACTTAGGAGAGATCAGTGAAAAGAGTCTCAACTCTCATAGTGATTATTTTAGTTTCATTGCCAATTTTACTTATCGGCAACTCTACTTTTTCTATTCGGTGGAATGATGCCAAGGGCAGCAGTTCCGAGGATTTAGAGCTATCCGAAGGGATGGCTGTTGCGGGCGGTCCTACGATTCCGTGTACAGGTATATAATTAAATATCTAGTATTAGTTTTAGTTAGCCTGAGCATCTTGAACTTCATAGGATGTCGAAAAATTATGGAGCCTATACCAAGAAATGAAATTTATATGCCTTATGCCTTCAGCGAGGCCTCAGATCCATATAATATAGTATATGCGGGTGATTGGGCAGTTTGCCAGCATAACTGGGCAGGCTTAGTGGATCTGAATGAATCGGGCGAACCAGTCCCGGCCTTGGCCGAGGCATGGAGCTTGTCCAGAGATAGAAAGCAAGTGACATTTAGATTGGCGAACGCCTTGTTTTGGTCAGATGGTTCGGAAATAACTACGGATCAAATTGTAAAAAGCTTAAGAGTTTCTAAAGAAGGCACCGTTCATACCGACCTTTCCGAAGCATTAGAGTCGATTGAAGCAAAAGGTTCCGATGAAATTGTTTTTAAATTGAAACGGCCACTACCACCACTTTTGCGAAGTTTAGCCTATTCGGATTGGGCTGTGGTTCATCCATCTTCGCTTAAGAAATCGGGCAACAAACATATTGTTAAGTCTGAATTGCCTTGTTCCGGTCCATTTTGTGTGAAGGTTGGTGATGCTCAAAGATCTTCTGAAAAAGTACCATTAGAACGTAATCCATTCTTTTATAAAAGACCAAATCCTAAGGTGGGGAGTGCCATTTTTGATGATGTCTCTCTTATTCACTATACTGAATGTGACGCTTTAGTATCAAATGCAGATAAAATACTCACGCTTCGATCGTATAGCCATTCGTTGACCAAAGACTGTGAAAATAAATTAATAGATTTAGGGTTTGAATTTACCAATCCGCATCCGTCCTGGCTAGAAGCGATGACCTTTACACAAAGTGCCTTAAAACGACTTAATTTTAAAACGAGAATGAATTTTATTGTCCAGATAAAATCTTTCATCGATGAAAAGGTCAAAAAGGATGGCCATCTTCAAGCAACTGGAATTCGTGGTCCTTTTGAAACTGGGGCGCTAACGCACAAAGAGTTTAATGCCCTAGTGTCTGAGTTTAAAAAAGAATTTGGTAAAGAAAAGGTGGGCTTAAAATCTTTAAAAATAGCAGTTAGTGATTCTACTACAAAATTTTATGGTTATGGGATATTTGTCGATGCAGTAAAAAAAATGGGAATAGATCTTATAGAAGCAAAACTTCCCAGATCCGAATTTGTGAGAAAGTTTAAAAATGGTGAGCTCCACTCTGATTATGATCTGTATTTTTTTAGTATGGGATCTGGCGATCCAGACCCCGATGGGAATTGGAGATTTTCGGCAGCTCACTATTTTAGCGATATAATTGATTCAAAGAAGGTTTCACAAGCTTACTATTCGTTAGATGATTCTGAACGAATGAATCTCTATAAATCTTTGGAAAGGGATTTGTTTTCAGCGGCAATTTTTATTCCTATTTATATCAGTAAAGACGTCATTGGCATACATAACTCATATAAATTTGTTAGTCCCGCTAGCTTTAGATTTGGCTTATCGTTTTATGATACGGCAAAGAAATAATTTTTTGTTATTTCACTTTGCCGTTCGAGTTCGTCTGTTTCTTGTAAGTGCGGACAGTAATTTTGAATTCCACAAAATTGAGCTTTTCAAGGTTCACCTTCCAAATGAAGGAGAAACGAGGGTTATATTGCTTTCTGTCTTGAAATTAAGGGAACGGGTTACAACGGTATTGAGTGGTTCAGGGCGATCGTGGGATGAGGCCTTTAGGAAGGTTTGCAGTGAATTGGCAGAAATTATTCGATTTAAAGAACTGTTAGTGGATTGGCGGGAGTCTAGATCTGGCTGGGCAGCGGCCTTTGACGAAGAGCAAGCTGCTCAAAATTCATATAAGGAATTGGTGGAGCGAGATGCCTTATTGATGCATATTTTGATTCCAATGTTAAAGTCCTATCCGAAGACCCCCTTTGTTTACAAAAAGGGAAAGAATATTCAACTTGTTAAGCTTCAGAGTGTTGATCCTGGAATTTGTGTCATTCTTGCGGGCATCAATTATGGTGAGGGGCTTCCCTGGATTCTTGGTTTCGGATCGGATTGGAATGAAGATAAGGCTGTAGACAAAGCGGTCTTGGAGTGCATATTGTTCGACGAAAGTAAGGAGGCTTTTAAAATGAGTGAGTACGAAGAACGCCTTAGTTGTTTAAAGAATCACTTAAATCAGTCTTCAGGAGGAATTGTTCGGGACAATCTAAATAGTATTTTCTCTGGCGATGGGGATTTAATGGTTAATCTACAATTTAATAGAGATCAATTCAAAAGAGATGATGTAGCTAAAGTAGGTTCTCGATGGACAGTAAAAGGAAGTCACCCATATCTATTGAGTCTAAAGTTCTGTGAGTTATGGAATGAGGAGAAAGAAGATAAAATTAGATTAATAGAGTCTAGAGGTTTTGAGGTCCAAAAATGGATTCTTCACCCCTTTTTATAATCTCAGTATCTGATTGTTTCAGGAGTTGACCAGCTTAGTAGTTACATAGTTCCTAAAAATTTAAGTTACTTTCGAACTGCTGGTTAGACTGTGTAAGTGTGCGATATGAAATAATAAAACCGCTCCACACACTGTCCGAAATGAAGCGAGATAAATAGTGGCGGAGAGCAAGAGATTGTTCGCTCGCCTCGTGCTCGCTCAGCCTCGATTCTCTCGGCATCTAAAACTTTAGCATCATGCTAAAATTTTCCGAACTCGCGTATAGGGTTTGAACCACCGCTCGGCCACAAAAAAAGGATTCATAGCTAACCTCTTCGAGGTCATCTATGAATCCTTAAATGGCGGAGGAGGAGAGATTCGAACTCTCGGTACGACCTTAATCGTACGACAAATTAGCAATCTGCTGGTTTCAGCCACTCACCCACTCCTCCGCTAGAGGTACTTTGTGGTACAGCTGAACAGCGAATTTGCCATATAGGGGCGAAGGAATCAAGCGGGACTAGTAATTTTCTGGAAACAGGGAGCGCTCCACCGACTCAATAACCGTGTGAATGATTTTGATATGAAGCTCTTGAATGCGGTCCGAGGTCTGAGCCGGTACGATGATCGTCAAATCTGCTAAATCTTTTAGCTTTCCACCATCTTTTCCACTTAAGGCCACAGTTTTAATTCCCATATTCTTGGCCATTTTCACTGCATTGATCACATTTTCTGAATTCCCACTGGTGGACAGCCCTATTAAAAGATCACCGGGGCGACCCAAGCCCTGTACTTGTCTTGAAAAAATATGCTCGAATCCATAATCGTTGGAAACACAAGTGACGTGACTGGCATCACCAAGGGCTAAAGCTCCGAGGGCCGCTCGGTCCTTTCGAAAGCGACCGGTTAGTTCTTCGGCAAAGTGCATAGCATCACAATGACTTCCCCCATTTCCACAAGAAAAGACATTGTTGCCGTTGCGGTAGGTCTCTACTAAAAATTTTGAAAACTGATAGCAACGGTTCATCTGCTCTGAGGAATCCATGAAAAGCTTCAGGGTTTTTTCCGCATCGGTGAGGGAATTTTTCCAGATATCTTCTAATTGCATGAAATTTCTCCGCTAAATGGGTGTCTAATAAGACCTTCGGGAATCCATCTCAAGACAAGAGCCTGCTTTATTTGCCAAAAGACTTATTATCACTTGCCTTTTTAGCACAATATGTCTACAAGCACACCCATAATATCATTGCGCGCTCGTAGCTCAGCTGGATAGAGTACCTGACTACGAATCAGGTGGTCGGTGGTTCGAATCCATCCGGGTGCGCCAATTTTCTAATACATAGTTTTTCTTTTCTGAACTTCCCTGCACATTCAAAATATCGTAAAATTTTTTTATGAAGCATCCTATAGCTATTGCTGTAAAGATAACGTTGTTAATAATTTCTTTCGTGATCGTGCTTTTTGGAATTTATTATGTAAAGACCAAAGGCATTGGTGAGAATGCTCAACGCATTTTAGGAATTTATCCAGAAGACAGGCAGATAAAGGCTAAAATAATTGATTTTCACACTCCTAAAAATATCCCGGCCCCGAGTCAAAATAAACCCTCAAATAGAAATAAATTGAATGATAATTATTGACAAAGTGGGACGAAGTTTTAGTATAAGCGACTCTGTGTTCAGGTGTAGCTCAGTCGGTAGAGCAGG
>JAGRAG010000042.1 GCA_020435025.1 Bdellovibrionales bacterium
CTGATTTTATAGAGACCCCCTGCGATCCTTCTATATACACGCGATACTCTAGGGACTTCGGGTCAGCAATCCCAATATAAAAAATCAATTGAATCCCTAAGCTCTCTTGGCAAAAGGTCATTGCATTCATCAATTGACTCTCATAGAGCTTTTCACCTGTTAGATTGGTCACTCCTTTTCCCTTTTGCACGAAATCTATTAAAGGAGTGCTTTCATAAAATCCAACCACCTGTACAATATCATTAATAAAGTATCTATAAAGACCATTCCGAGTTGTCACAAAAATATAGTAAAGGTCACCACTAGTTAATTGTGCTAAGTTTAAAAAACGACGATTTCCTTCCTCCCAATCTTCTTTTAAAACAAATTCATAAAAATTGTCTGTCAGGGTAGGCAGGCAAAGATTCCGACTACCATCTATCAAGACAGTTCCTCGAAACTCACTGGAAATATAACCCATCTCAATAATTTTTGTGAACCCAGGAACAAGACTCCGCACTTTTGGTAAAAGCACACTACAGGATCCTTTTGTCCAGCAGACGACAGTTTGTAGGTCTGGCCAAATCTCTTTATACGTTATCGCCGAACCATGACTCCAACTGTTTTCTAAATGACGAATACGATTTAAAGATGGATGAATCTTTTCATTCAAAAGATTCCTCAATTCACCATTAATCCCAGGAACAATAGAAAAATTCCTAGATTTTAGAATCTCTATCAATAAAGAAAATTTTTCGTTGACGACCTCAAGAAGTCTTATCACCGTCGAGGGATTCGCTGTGGCCAACAAAGTTGTGGATTCTTCGGAAAGACAGAAAAGAGCTATAAGCAAATACTTCAAATCTGAATCTTTAATCTCCAAAACCTTATAGGGCAATAGGTACTTTCTTCTGGTCAATGCCGGCATGGATTGGTGAACTAAACCTGAAACCGCACCATAAACACTGCCGTCCTCTAAACGTCCCTCTTCTGCGGGGCTGACAATGGCTACAATTTTTCCCTTAAATGTTTTAGGTTGAGCTCGATAAACAGACTCAGATAAAACCTTTTGACTCCTTTTGTGACTGTCCAATGAGCTTCTAAGAATCGGTATATATTTGGGGACGCCCGTAGTCCCACTGGTTGTCGCATAAAAGACGACGTCCTCGTGATTCAAAACTGGTTTGTGACTCTTTCTTTGCTGTTCAATGTAAGGCCTAAAAGCTTCGTACTCAAAAATCGGCACCTGCTGGCGGAAGTCTTCAATAGATTGTAACTTGGAAAAATTATATTCCCGGCCAAACTCAGTATCTTTCTGATCTCCCAGAATATCCAGTAAGACCTTTGACTGAACTGTGTGAGGATTTCGAGCCGCATTCAACAGAGGATTTGTGAGTCGAATCCGAATCAAGAACATTCTAAAACGCAACAATAGGTTAATAATTTGGTTCAAATCACTCTACCTTAGCAAAAGGGGCTTTCATCAATTCAAGAAAATTCCTGTCATAACCCTTATCGGATATACCCAATCTCTCTACAGATCTTTCTTTTGGCAAAAAGCGAGTTCCAAAGATAATATCCCATAAAATCAAATTATTTCCGAAGTTATTGTTAGCTTCCTTCATTCGTTTAGAATGATGCCATCGATGCAGTTCCGGACCACTTACAAAATAGTTCAAAATCCCTAGTCTCACATCGATATTGCAATGCTGAAAAAAACCATTGACGGAATAAAAAACAAAATAAGAAGCTAAAACCTCCTGAGACACGCCCAGTATCAGAAAGGGAAGGGCATCGAAACAAAACTGAATGGATTTTTCAAGAGGATGAAAACGCCCCGTATTCATCCAATAAACTTTGTCCGGAGCATGGTGTACGGCGTGCAAACGCCACAAAGGAATCCAAGAGTGGGCGAGCCGATGAAGAAAGTATCGGAAAAATTCGGCACCGACTAACATCAAAGCCGTTTGAACCAATAAAGGCCAATGCCTCGGCCACAATTCAAAAGACAATTGATATCTTGTTAGGAACTGATGAACGGAAAAGGTTAAAAAGACCGGCAGCACGATCTGTACAAATATCATAAACAAAATGTCATTGATAATATCTTTTGATGTCGGTTGCCACTCTTTTCTATACGGCCACCTCCATTCCATTAAGGTCACAAACAATGCCACGGCGATGCCTATTGTGTAGCTAATATACCTTTCTGGCCAGCCGACCTTCTGTAAAACAAAAAGAGCCCCATAAGCACAAACCATCGTCAATGGATACAAAATGTATTTCATGTTCTTTCCTCCAGAAAAGGTTCCCGGTTGAGAAAAG
>JAGRAG010000002.1 GCA_020435025.1 Bdellovibrionales bacterium
TAGCTGTGATGGCATCGACAGCAAAAATTGTATTTTCTTTGTTACGAATCAATTGGGCTAAGTCTTTGACTGGGTGTAAAGCTCCTGTGCTGGTCTCACAGGCTTGGCAAAAAACGACTTTTGTCTCCGGATTTTGTTCCAAGAAATCGGCTACGGTTTGGGTGCTTACAGACTCTCCCCAAGGGACATCGATATACTTGATGTCTACATCATAGGCGGCCGCCATCTTTCCCCAACGTTCGCCGAATTTTCCGGATCTGATGCAAACAGCTTTGTCGCCGGGGCTGAGGGTGTTTACGACTGCGGCCTCCATGGCGCCAGAGCCTGTCGATGTGAGCAAAAATACGGGCTGCTTTGTTTGAAAGGCTTCTTTGAGTTGAACAAATACTTTTTCTAGCTTTTGAACAAACTTGGGTGTGCGATGGTGAAGCATAGGTTGCGACAAGGCATCCATAGCGCTTTTGGGAATGGATACGGGGCCGGGGGCCATTAATCGATACGGATGTTCTGCCATATTTCCTCACTTTATGAGTTGACGGCGCCATATTTACTGCGAGACGGCGGATAGTCAATGAATCGATGGAATTGCGCTTGAAATAACGGGTGGCAAAGGATAGGTTTTTTATATGTTCCTGATTTTACGTCTATTTCTAGTTTTAGTGTGTCCCTTTGTCTTTGGTTGTGGATATCAAATGGGCTATGGGGAAAGACGTCTTCCGGAAAACTATCGGAGCCTTGCGGTGGTCATGTTTGAAAATGCTACCGAAGAAGTCGGAGTCGAAAAGTTTTTTACAAATGCCTTAGTTCAACAGTTTGCTTTGTCGAAAGTAGCGGTTCTAACAAAAAAAAGTTTGGCACCGGCTATTTTGGAGGGTCGGATACTTTCGATCGAAGTGGAGCATGAGGTTCCAAAATCCAACTCCGATTTAGTCAACCTTCCTGACGAAGCGATTTTGACGACTCAGTATCGATTGCGCCTTCAGGTGAGGCTTGTGTTAAAACGCGTAGCGGATGGTCGAATCATTTGGCAAGAAGTCTTCGCAAAGGAAAGAACTTATTCTGCTCCTCAGGTAGCAACGGCTATTGTGAATTCAGCCAATCCCCTCTATAATCACAGTGCAAGACTTTCAAATATTCGATTAATGGCAGAAGACATGATGATTGATGCACACGATCGACTGACGGAGAGGTTTTAATGGCAACTTGGGACTTGCGTCGACTCCAGCTTCATTTTGAAAAACGAGAGGCTCATAATATTTACCTAGTGTATGGTGAGGACAGTTTTTTAATTGATGAGGTTTTAAAACTCATAAAGGACAAAGTTTTAAGTTCAGGTGCGATCGATTTTAATTTCGATCAGTTTTATGCCTCAGATGCCTCGGCCTCTCAGGTCCGTGACACCATAGAGATGCTGCCAGTTATGTGTGAGCGGCGGCTTGTGTTTTTTAAGGGAGTGCATGCTCTTAAGGAAAAAGAGTGGGAAACATTGATGCCGATCATCGAAAATCCTGTGGAGTCTACGGTTTTAGTTTTGGTGGCTGATAAGATCGACAAGCGCAAAAAATTTGCTAAGAAAGTGGCTGAAACCGGTGTCATGCTTGAGCTTAAAATCCCATATGAGAATCAGATTCCTGTTTGGGTTGATTATATAGCCTACAATCACCAGTTAGAATTACCACGAGAAGTTATTGCTCTGATTCATCAGTTGGTGGGCAATAGTCTTAGTGAGATCAATTCGGAAATGACCAAACTGAAACAGTATGTTGGGGATCGCAAAAATGTGACTCAAGAAGATGTTTATCAGGTGGTTTCAAGAGCCAAGGTTGAAAATGTTTTTGATCTTGCAACGGCCATCGGTCGCAAAGATCGGGTGCGGGCTTTGAGCTGTCTTTCTAATATTTTAGAGAACGGCCAAAATGAAGTAGGCGCTCTTGCCATGATTTTACGACATGTGCGGATTTTAGCAGCTCTGCAAGACGGGGTGAAAAAAGGGCTATCTGGTCCCAAGTTAAGCGCAAAGGCCGGGGTTCCTAGCTTCTTTTTAAAGGACTATCTTCAACAGTCCCGAGCTTGGAGTCATCAAAAAGTGGTTAAAACCATTCGGAGCCTTCATGAAACGGATCGAGCGATGAAAACATCGCCGATCTCTTCTCATATATGGCTTGAAAACTTCATTATTCAAACTTGCCAATAAAATCTTATTTGTGCTCTTTAAGTGAGACATCAGAGTAGGTGTAGTAATAGCCTCTACCTTTTCCTGAGGGCAGATCACCAAACTGTTGAGTGACTAAGGCGGTGATCGAGATCAAATAGTTAGGTTGAGAGTAAACGCTGCCTCCAAAATAGGTCGTTACATATTTTGATTCGCCAGCTTTCATGATTCCTGGGTTTGGAGCCAAATAGTACTCTATGGCATCAAAGCATCCGGGCTGTACATGTGGACCGAGAGATCCAATTTGAAAAAAGCGCAAGACAGAATTTTGATTCATGACAAGTATGTTGTCTCCACAGGCGCTAAGAGCGTGAATTTTTAGTTTGATGGCATAGGGGTTTGAGACTATGCCCCAAAGACGGGTTTGTGTGACATCGACGATACCTTCAACATCGATACCATTGAGCCTGAGTGATTCTTGAATCCCATATAGACTTTGGTAGGGAATCGGACGCTCATTCGCCGTCGTAAACCCACTAGATAAAATCCCAATAAGTGTCATTAAAATTGTAGCCATTTTTCTCATGGTTGGTCCCCCTTATCTTTTTGTTTTGCACTCTACTGAGAAAAACAAAGAAGTCGAGAAAAATGGCTTGAAACCGTGAAATTGGCATTTCTTTAGGAGCCCCAAAAAGCACATCCGATAAAAAATTCTTATTTATATTTGGTTCAGTCGGTTCCGATAAGACAGGTGAGAAAGTGTAGGAAATTTCTATGAGTCAAAAACGTCGAGTTCCCAGAAGAAAAGTTGACCAAAAAGTCGGTGTACTTGTTGGCGGGGAATACAGTGTGACCCGCGCCTTTGAAATGGGAGAAGGGGGATTAAAAATTTCTTACGATGGTCCCTTAGAGATTGGTCAGCGCATCGTCGTGACGTTTAATGTGATTGGAATCACAAAAGCCATCGCAACAGCCATTGTTCGCTATCATAGCGATAAAGCTGCAGCGCCAGTTTACTATGGGCTTGAGTTCCTAAATCTTGATTTTAAAATTAAGAGATTGATTCGAAATTTCGTAGCGTCTTGGTCAGAAAATGACCCTCAAGAAAATGGCTTTTCTTCATGGGAAGATCGAAAAGCCGGTTAGGCATCGCTTTTCAAAAGTGTCTTTTAATAGCTTAAAAGGCGAGCTTCTTTGTGCAATGCCAAGTTTAGCTTTAATTGGATTTTACTTCGTAGCCAAAGAAACTTTCTTAGCAAGTCTGGAAATTTTTCGAGCTGCTGTATTGGCATGATAAAGACCTTTGTTAGCAGCTTTATTCATTTTGCTAGAATAAGCAGTCAGTAGCTTTTGGGCCTCTTCCACTTTATTGTTTGCAAGTGCTGTTAGAAGTGACTTTTCAGCGGTACGAACAGTACTACGTCGTTGAGAATTGCGCTCAGAAATTTTGATGTTTTGCCGCGCTCTTTTGGCTGCAGACTTATGGTTTGCCAACTAGGACCTCCAAATGATTTACTCTATATATCCTTGTGATACTCACATGAAACAAGGGACATATCACAGGCAAAGAGACGACGCAAGAAGGAAAGTCGGGAAAAGAGATCCTAAAAAAGGCTGAGTTGTTGAAAAAAAATAAGAAAAATCAGTCAGTTATCAGATCCGCCGCAGCCATGTCCCTAGGTACTTTATCGAGTCGAATTTTAGGAATGGTCAGGGATATGGCGTTAGCCGCCCTTTTTTCAAGAACGGCGACAGATGCTTACTTGGTCGCTTTTCGCCTTCCTAACATGTTTCGAAGGTTGCTTGGTGAAGGGGCTTTGAGTGTCAGCTTTATTCCTGTCTATATTGATCAGTTGGTCCCTAAAGAGGGAGAGTCCGAGGAAGAGACCCGGGATCGAGCCAATAAGCTAGCCAGCGGGGTTTTTTCTTTGTTGCTTTGGGTGGTGTCCATAGTCACGGTTCTTGGTGTTCTGTTCATGGAGCCCCTCATAGAATTTCTAGTGAGCGGAAAAGGTTACGCTGCCATTCCTGGAAAGATTGAAACGACAATTGTCCTTGGACGATGGATGTTCGGGTATTTGTTTTTAGTCACTCAATATGCTTATTTTATGGGGATCTTAAATGCACATAAAAGATTTTTGCTGCCGGCGATTGCTCCTGCGTTTTTCAACTTAGTTTTTATTGCATTCACTTTTCTTCCGAAAAGCTGGGGCTCCGTGGAGGGGCAAACTCTTGCTTATGGAGTTTTGGTTGGGGGATTTGTGCAGATGGCTTTCGTGTTTTTTCCACTCTGGAAAATGGGGTACCTGCCTCGATTTCGCTGGCGTTGGAAGGTTGGTGGAGTCGGCCTGATATTAAAAAATATGGTTCCCGGACTTTTGGGGATGGGTGTTTTACAACTGATGGGTCTGTTGAATCTCAACTTCGCCAGTCGATTGCCAGAAGGCAGTCACACTTATATTTATTTCGCCGACAGAATTTTAGAATTTCCTCAGTCTATTTTAGCTATAAGCTTGGGGGCCGCTTTGCTTCCCACCCTTTCTCAGTACTGGTCTGAAGGAAAAGTAGACGAACTTTTAAAGGTTGGACAGAAACACATTCGAATTCTACTTTTCTTAGCTCTTCCCAGTGCCGTAGGTATGTATGTGCTGGCTCTTCCCATCGTCGAAGTGTTGTTCGTAAGAGGGGAGTTTGACCACAAGGACGCCGTTTTAACGGCTCAAGTAATACAGGTTTATAGTTTGCTTCTTATTTTTTCAGGTGTGCATCGAGTTCTGGTTCCAAATTTTTATGCCATCAAAAATACGTGGTTGCCTGCCGTGACCACGACAATTGGGCTGGCCTGTCACGCCGTACTTGCTCCTTTGCTGATGGGCGACTGGGGGTTACAAGGATTGGTGTTTTCAATGGTCATTTCTAGTATGATCAACTTGCTGATTTTACTGATGGCCTACCGTAAAATGATAGGGCCATTTGCTTTGTTTGATCTATTTAAGTCCACTTTAAAACTGGGACCAGCCCTTGTTTCTTTGTGGTTGGCCATAGATTTTCTCTACAAAATATTAAATACATTTTTGCCTGACTGGATGGGGTTTAATTTGGGAGAAGCGCTGTCACTATTGCTAACAATCGTGGCGGGAGTTGGTATTTATTTTTTGGTGAACATGATGGTAAAGCAAGAAGAGACGCAGGATGTTCTGGTTCGTTTGCAAAGAAAACTAGGACGTAAATAGTCAAGAAGAGTAAAGTTTGAATGTGGGAATTAAAGATTTTGGAGCTTCGTTTTCGATAGTCATTTTGACGTCCGACACTAATTTATATTTCGAATATGCCTCCAAACTTCGATTTCTATTTTCATTCCTCGATTTGCTAAAGCTTGTTCGTAAAACTTTTGTATTTCACTGTGAAGGGCAAACGAGTGGAGATCTTCTGGGCTGATTGAGGGTTTGTGCCAAATAAATCCTTCAAGTAGATAAATATAGGAGTGAAACAAAATTCGATTTCCATCGGAATTTTTGCCAAATATAAGAACGATGTCTTCACTTCTCAAAAATTCGGTACGGACCAGAGGAATTTTGTCTAAAACTTTTCTAGCTTTGTGGGACAGAAAATCTAGAAGATCTTTGTCGAACGTTTCTTCAATCCGGTAGTTTCCTTTAAACCAACCTACAGTCGCGTTGAAACAATTGCCTTCTTGAAATGGTTTTGGAGGAAGGAGATGGACTTTTTTGGCAAATGGAGAAAGGAGCGAAGTCAATCTGACTTCTTGTCCCTCAAGTTTGACGACGGCATCATCAATTCTTTCCGCCAAATAATTACTGTCCTTATAAATTTCATTTCCGACTTTAACTCGATTGCGGATGACATTTAAGAGTACAATCTTATGATTGGCTACGCCTTTAAGACACATGCGTTTTTGTGCGAGGCTGTAGTCGACAGGAACAGAGATGAGCCCTGCAAAAATTATCGTGTATTTTAAGTGGTTTACGAATGGTCCGATGGGAGCTCCTGTGTGTCCTCTTTTTGTTAGTAGCAGATTGTGTTTATTGGGCTGCACTTTCTATACCGAAATTGATTAGAATCAAAAGTATTAGGTTGGGCCTGATAAACTGGGTATATTTGGTATTGTAAGATGTGACGAAATTTGGCCTGATTTTTCAATAGTGCGACACTTTATTGTTTAGAGCATAAGTGACTGATTCTGATATAGAAACACACTGAATCGACGCAAATCACTGAATTATGTGTAAATGGCAACCTTTAAATTAAGTGTAAGTAGAGGTGAGGCCTCCAGATAAAAAGGCTCGCTCTAGTGAATGAAGATTGATGTGCAAAGGAGTCTCTATGGAACTAATTTTTTTGCTGCTTTCCAGAAGCACTCTTTTTCTTCAAGTGTGAGCGTTTCAAATGGCCGAGACTCTTCATCTGCCAGTTCAAGCATTTTAAAGTACCTTGTTTCAAAGCGAAGATTGGTCGTCCGCAGACACTGATCACCGTCCAAATTTTTGTGGCGTGCGAGCTGAATGGTTGAAAATAAAAGGTCTCCGATTTCATGTTGAATCTCTTTTAGGTCGCCGGATTTTAAGGCCACTTTTAGCTCTTCGAACTCTTCTTCGATCTTTTGTAGGACTTCATTAGATGAAGACCAATCAAACCCTGTTTTACGTGTTTTTTCACCGATCTTTTGAGCTTTAATGGTTGAGGGGAGTGAATCGGGAATGTCAAATCGAGTTTGTTTGTGATGGGAGATTCCCTTTTTTTCTTCTTCTTTGATCTTATTCCAATTAGTGACAACCTCCTCAGAGGTAGCGAGTGTTTTGTCAGAAAAAACGTGAGGATGTCGTCGAATCATTTTAGTGTTCACTGTGTTTAAGACTTGGCTTATGTCAAAGGTCCCTGACTGTCGTCCAAGTTCTGAGTGAAGTGCTACTTGAAACAAAACATCTCCGAGCTCTTCGACCATATGGTCTTGGTCATTCCGGTCGATGGCATCGGCCAGCTCATGGGCCTCTTCTATGGCATAGCGAGCTAAACTTTTGTGCGTCTGTTCTTTATCCCATGGACATCCGTCGGGTCCCCTTAGATCTTTGACGATTTGTAAAAGGCCATCGAAGGTATCAGTGTGTTTTGGAGGTTTGGGCATGTTGTTTCCTAGTTAAAAGGGAGGGTCCTTCGCTCATTTAGGCCTTTGATATAATGCAATTTGCTGGAGCGCAAGAGGAAGGTCTAAGTTGAAGACAATAGTTTAATTATATTCAAGATTTATGGCTAAAATAAAAAATAATTCATTAGTTGGACTTCATTCCGATATATAATATAGATATACCGAGTGTGATTTATGAATAAGTCGAAACGACCTAAAATTAAAAAAATGAACAAAAAAAACGAGGTCCACGTTCGTTCAAAATATATGGATCATTCGTTGCAATTTTTAGCCTGGGTCAACGAGTTTGGTTTCGAAAAGAGTTTTATTGGCCAAATTGCTTATAAACTAGAAAATAGATTTCACCTTCGCAGGATTTCACTGCTTTTTTTATTTTGTTTGGTCCTCTCTTTGTTGCTCTTCTTAGATCTGAATGTGCCCTATCGGGCGACCGAAGGGGTGACAACTCAAGTCGACCTAAAGTCACCTATTACGTTTACGATTATCGATGAGGTAGCAACGGAAGCAAAAAGGCGAGAGGCCGAGTTGGCCGTTTCGGCACTTTTTGATTTTGATCCTGAAGTTTATCGGAAGTTGGATTCCCAAGTCTATCGGGCTTTTAATACGATGCGGAGCCGTTATCGAGCTATTCAATGGGCGGCTCGAGAAGCGAAGTATGAACGGCAAGTAGAGGAGTTTTTCGCTAACAAAAAAATATTTGAAGACGAGATTGGAGTGGCCATCTTAGATCAAGATTTTGATTGGCTGATTCGATTGCGATTTCGAAAATATATAGAAGAAGTGATATCCAATGCACTGTCGTATGTCGAATCACACAAAGTGGCTGGTGATACCGGTGCCTCTATTCGCTCGGATGACAAGCAGATCATGTTACGAGAAGTCGTCGGAGGTAAAACGGGTGAAGAATTTCCATTTGATGTCAGCCGGATACTATATTTAACTAAAAGAAATTCGATTCCTTATGCTGAGATAGGTGGGTTTAAAAGGCTTTCGAAAACAGAACAAGTTCATGTTGTTCGAATCGTAAGTAAGCTTTTATCGCCTAATATTACCTATAACCTTAAAGAGACCTTAGAGCGACGTAAAGAAGCGCGCAATTCAGTTCTTCCCGTTCAGCTCTCTATCAAAAAAGGCCAGATCATTGTGCCTAAAGGATCTGTGGTTCAGCCAATCCATATGACGATTTTAAATGAAATCAGAAGCCTTCAAGATGATCGAAGAACGGATTTTATGGCTTTAATTTCAGCGATTTTGTTTGTTACATCTATTCTAGTCTTTTTTTCATACACTCGGCGATTTACTACAAATCGTGTGAAGGTCACATCAAGAGATTTTGGAGTGATGGCTCTGGTAACTCTTTCCGTGGTTTTTATAACGAAGCTTTTCTTGTTTTTAATGGATGCTTCTTTTATGGAGCGCTGGGGAGAGGTTGTTCCTGAGAGATTCTTTTTGTTTCTGGCTCCTGTAGCGGCTGGCCCTATGCTCGTAGGGCTCGTCATTGCTTCCGGAGAAGTGGTTTGGCTGTTTACGACGATCTTGGCGATTCTGCTTTCAATAATGGTTGAGTTTGATTTTCCTTTTTTAGTGACAACGATCGTTGGGGGAATTGCGGCTGCGAGAGGTGTTTTTATTTGTCGCAAACGAAACGACATTTATTGGGCGGGCTTGCGTGCGGGCCTTGTGAATGCCATTGTCATTGCTTGTTTATTAATTTTGACCTCAGGCAACGAAGGTGGACTACTTAAGAATCTTTTGTGGATCGTACCAGGGGCTTTTGTATCAGGTCTACTTTCTTCGATGATTGCCATCACTTTTGTTTCTATCCTCGAATCGATTTTTAACTATGTAACGGACGTAAAATTACTAGAGTTAAGTAATTTGAGCCATCCATTGATGCAGGAGATGGTCCTTAAGGCGCCAGGAACCTATCATCACTGTTTATCTGTCGGAACGATGGTCTTTGCCGCGGCTCAAGAGATCGGGGCCAATGCTCTTTTAGCTAAAGTTATGGCTTATTATCACGATATCGGAAAGATGGATCACCCTAATTACTTTATTGAAAACCAACGTAAAGGTATGAACCCTCATGATAGTATCTCGCCGTACATGAGCAAAACAGTGCTCATAGCTCACGTAAAAGACGGTGCTGAGATGGCTATTAAACATAAGTTGGGAAAGCCTATTCTTGACGGGATTTTGCAACATCATGGGACTTCACTAATTTCCTATTTTTATAATAAAGCCGTTGCAGAAAAAGATGAGCATACCGATCAAGTGATTGAAAGTGAATTTCGTTATCCGGGGCCTAAGCCACAGTTTCGTGAAGCGGCTTTGGTTATGTTGGCGGACAGCATTGAGGCTGCGGCTCGTTCTTTTGATGAGCCGACCCCGGTAAGATTGCAGAACTTAGTTAAGAACATCATTCAAGGTAAGTTTATTGATGGGCAGTTAGATGAATGTAATTTAACGTTAAAAGATCTATCGGTGATTGAAAAATCGTTTAAACATACAATTTTGGCTATTTACCATCAAAGAATGGACTATCCGCACATGCGAGATGGAAAGTTAATTGCCGTATCCAACGATAAAGAGAGTCTGCGTAAAGGGCACCCGGCTTGATCATCGAAACCATCAACAAGACCCATCACAATTTACCGCAGCAGTATTTCGGAGACTGGGTTGAGGTTGTTGTCGGAGATTTAAAGAAAAAAGAAATTGCTCAAGACCAACTGAAAAATACGGATCAACTGGAAATTGCGATTGTTTTTATGGGAAAAGAAGAAGCACGGCAGCTCAATTTACAATATCGCAAGAAAGACTATGCAACAGATGTGCTGAGCTTTGAGAGTTTTGATCGGAGTAGTTTAGGAGAGTTGGTTTTATGTTATGATGTTGTGGAGAGACAGGCCAAAGAACACAATCTGTCGTTCCGTGAAGAAGCGGCTTATTTGATTTTACATGGTATTCTGCACTTACTTGGATTTGAACATGAAAATGGCGGAGCGGAAGAAGAAGAGATGATGAATCTTCAGGATGATATTTTTGAACGTCGTGATCAGTTGTTAGCTGGGTACCGGCAAGAGGTGTCCTCATGAGTCGTTGGGATTGGAAAAAGACTGTGCTTTTGTTAATCGTGATCTTGCTTCTTATTCCCTTTATTCATTCCATGTATAAAGATCTTTCTTTACGACCAAAGAGGGAAAGCCAGTTTCGACTGTCAAAAGTTTTTCAACAGATAAAGTCTTTTAAAAAACAGTGCGGAGTCTATCCAGAAAAACTTTTAGATCTTGAGCAAGATGAGTACTGTGCCGGATATACAGGGGTGCACTTACCGACGCGGGATAGTTGGGGAAATGAATTCATCTATGATGTCAAAGAGGACCAAGAATTCACTTTAACCTCCTATGGAAAGGGAGGAAAAGCTGGAGGAAAAGGGGATAGCGAAGACCTGGTTTTGACATCTGAACTCACCGAGAGTCAGAAGAAAGCTTTGGATTTACAATTGCAGATTAAAGCCGATCAAGTAGAGGATGGTTTCCTACGGATTCAATGTCAGAATCGCCCCGAAAAAGGAGACTTGGGACAGTCCACTATGTTTGTGGTGATTCGTCGAGATGAAAACGACGGACGGCTGATCGCCCAGGTCATACAGCAGACTTGGTCGGGCTCACGCACCTACTCAGTAGAGCTTTCCAAGGTCCCTTCGGAAGCGAGCCAAGAGGGCGAGGACCAAACAATTGAACTGATCGGCTCCAAGACACGAATCTCACTGCGTAAGATCACCCAAGCGGCTAATAAGTGGCGAGCAGAAATGATGGCAGAGCTAATCAATCCTGGTTCGGATGATGAACCTCTAAAAATAGATGAAATTCTTGTCTGTAAAGTTCGAGAACTGGAAGGCATGTAACCCTCGAAAGACAAACAGAACTCTTTCCTTGCGAATCAATTCCTAAAACAGATTTGCAGATATTCATTGTCCTTCAAAAGCGAGTTCGATCGGTGCGTTGCTCACGTGGTGAGCGGCGCTGCCGACCGCCTTGTTTGAGCCTTTTGAAGGACAATGAATATCTGCAAATCTGTTTTAGGAATTGATTCGCAAGGAAAGAGTTCCGTTTGTCTTAAATCGGTGTGATAAAGAAGAATTGAAAAACGTAGAGCGTCATAACCGGTCACTGAAGTCACGAAACGAGTGTCACTTTCTAAACAATCTGTTAGTTTACCGAAATAAGCGGGAGTCGATATGTCAATTGAAACGGAACTTTCTGATGTAAAAAAAACTCTATCTAATTTAGAGAAAAAAGTGGTCGATTTACGGGGGTATCTTTGACATAGCGGTCAAGCAGTCCCGATTGGCTGAGTTAGAGATCGCTTCTCAGAATCCCGATGTGTGGGGTAATCCCGATGAGATGGCTAAAATTAATAAGGAAAAAGCTATTTTAGAGAAATCAGTTCTTTCGTGGACGGAGCTGGATCGACGAGTCCAAGACACATCCGTTTTGGTGGAAATGGCCGTTGAAGAAAAAGACGAATCGACTTTTAAAGAGGTCAAACAAGAAATTGGAAGTATTGACCATCTTGTAGAAGAGTTAGAAATGGCCAGTCTTTTAAGTGGAGAGTCGGACCCAAACAATACTTACCTTTCCATTAACTCAGGCGCTGGGGGGACTGAGGCTTGTGACTGGGCCTCGATGCTTATGCGCATGTATCTACGCTGGGCTGAGAAAAAAGGATTTAAAACGGAAATCTTAGCAATGACCGAAGGCGAGGAGGCGGGGATTAAATCCGTGACCATGCAAATTGATGGACCTTTTGCATATGGTTTGCTCAAAGCGGAAAATGGAGTGCACCGATTAGTAAGAATCAGTCCTTTTGACTCCAATGCTCGACGGCACACGAGTTTCACCTCTGTCAGTGTTTGGCCGGAAGTGGATGAAAACATCGAAATTGAGGTTCGCCCAGAAGACATTCGAGTCGATACTTACCGTGCAAGTGGAGCGGGGGGACAGCATATCAATAGGACGGACTCTGCCGTGCGCATCACACATGAACCGACCGGAGTTGTGGTTCAGTGTCAAACACAGCGAAGTCAACATGCAAATCGCGACCAGGCCATGAAGATGTTGAAAGCGGCTCTTTATGAGATTGAAATGGATAAAAAGCAGGCTGAAAAAGATGAGATGAATTCTAAAAAAATGATCAATGAGTGGGGCAGCCAGATCCGATCGTATGTATTACATCCTTATCAAATGGTCAAAGATCATCGAACCAATTATGAATCAGGAAACCCTGATCAAGTGTTAGATGGTGATATTAATCTTTTTATAGAAAGTTTCTTAAAAGCCAGCGCAACCGAGGGACTAAAGGAGAAAGCCACCTAGTGATGCTGAGAATCTGGCTCGTTATTCGATACTTTTGGGGAAACCATAAATTGGTCAACCTCACAAGTTTTTTAGCCATCTTCGGGATGATTCTTGCGGTGGCGTCTTTGGTTGTATCGATGGCGGTCGTTAGCGGTTTTTTTTCGACTCTAAAAACTTCGGTTATAAATGTGACCAGTCATATTGTTATGAGTCGTAGTGGCGGTTTGATTCGAAATCGGACTGAGGTGGAAGAGAAAGTTAAAAAGATAGTTGGGAAGAATTTCGTTGCTATGAGTCCGTATGTCGCCCTCGAAGCGGTGATGGGGCACAAGAAAAAACTTGCAGGCGTTCTCGTTGAAGGTATCGAAGATGCCTCTGTGGATCAGGTTTTAAATATCCGTAAGCATCTTCTTGAAGGGGCCTTCGACTTTGAAAAAAATGAAGATGATGTTCCGGGAGCTGTTGTTGGCAAGTCCCTTGCTGAGAAATTTAATATTCAAATTGGAGATGTCTTTCGAGTGGTGATTCCCAGAAGCTCTCAATATGACCGAGAGGCCATTCGCCCCAAGCTGCAGAAGTTTCAATTAAGGGGAATCATTGATTTGGGTCGACAAGACTTTAATGATCGCTACATTGTTAGCAGTCAAAAGGCCGTGCAAGAATTTGGAGGTTTTGGTGATGGCATTTCTGGATATTGGATGCGAATTAAAGAGGCTAATGATTCAGGGGCCATCGTCTATCAGTTGATTTCTGGGCTTGGAAGCACCTACTGGATTCGAGACTGGCGAGATGTAAATAGAAATTTATTTGAAGCTGTCGAATTAGAGAAAACAGTGATCTTTTTCGTACTTTTGGTGCTCGTTTTAGCGGCCAGTGTGAATGTTATTAGTACTTTATTTGTGAATGTTCTTCGAAGGTATCGAGATATCGCGATTCTAAAAGCTATGGGGGCAACAAGGGGGTTTGTTGTTTCCGTGTTTATGGGAATTGGAGCCATTATAGGAGCGATTGGAATCATCGGAGGCTTCGCCGTTGGGGGTGCTGCCTGTTATGGGTTTGAATGGCTACAAGATTCTTTTCACCTTTTAAGACCCGAAGTTTATAAGTTGGACCGAATCGAGGTATATTTGAATTGGCAGGATATTGTCGCGATTTCCGGAGTGACTCTTTTAATCTGCTTGGTGGCAACATTGGCTCCAGCTATTAAGGGAGCCTATCTCTCTCCTGTAGAAGGATTGAAGTATGAGTAAGGGTATTTTATTTAGAGCTCGTGATATTCAAAAAAGTTTTACGATGGGGGACTCTCAGCTTCATGTCTTAAAGGGTCTCGATTTGGATATTGA
>JAGRAG010000043.1 GCA_020435025.1 Bdellovibrionales bacterium
AAATATCATGACTGCCAATAAGATATCTCTTTGCCCTCAACAGCTCGTCCTCACCAATTTTTTGCTGGCAAAGTTTATCAAACTCTTCTTTTAACATTCGAAGGGATTTTTTTGCTTTTTCGGGAGAGCACCCGATATAGGCTCCAAAGTAGCCACCATCTATTCCATCCATGCGCAACGGCGAAACAGAATAAGCCAAAGACTCTTTATCTCTCAGCTCAAGAAAAAGCCTTCCCCCCTGACCACCCAGTATCGCCTGTAGGACTTGTAAATCAAACTTAGCAGGGTCTTTAAACTTTAGACCACGCCAGCCTATAACAATATGAGACTGTTTTTTGTCTAGTTCAATAAATCGATAGCTGGGTTCTGTAATGTCCGGAAGATCCCACTCACTTTCTAATCGATCACCAATTGGAAGGTCTTTGGTAAAAGACTCCCATCCGGAAATCATTTTATCCACATCAAAAGCACCCACTGCGGAAATTGTCATGTTATTAGCACTCACCATGCGTCGCCAATGAGCAAGTGTCGCGTCTCTTTCAATCAGATCCACTGACTTTTCATCACCATATGGGTCTTTTCCATAAGGATGATCTGGGAACATCTGTTCCATAAAATTTAAAATACACAGAGACGAAGGGTTATCTGATCTGTTTTTGATATACTCTTTTAAATATAGCTTTTCTCTATCTATCACGGATTCGGAAAATAGCGGCTCGGCTAAGACGTCTTTTAAGATTTCATCAGACCGATTTAAAAAGGGGGACAGACAGGTCATTGATAGACCTGCTGTATTTCTTCCTGAAAAAGAAGAAAGTCTTGTCGCCATCTCTTCTGTTCTTTGATAAAGCTCTTGCTCACTCATTGACTGTGTCGCTGTTGCCCAAGTTCTTGACAACAACTCATTCACACCATGTTCATCGTCATGTTCGCAACGAGCCCCGCCTAGAAAAGCGACTCGAACTGATACCACGGGCGTTTCATGAGTCGGACGAATAATGATACTTGCCCCTGAACCCAATTTAATTTTTTCCATTTTAATTTTCTTAGACTCACCTATTGAGCCCAATTTAAATTTAATGGATTTGTATTTTGTGTCTTTAATTAACTTATGACTTTTTGCTTCTGCAAACGCTTTTTTATAGCCACTCGCCCATCTTCTTAATTGCTTTTTCAAGTCCACTTTGTCTAATTTTGACAACGTGATCACCGAAAGTGTTTCCGGGCTCAAATATTTTCTTGCGATTTTTGTTAAGTCCTCAGGAGTGATCGTTTGTATCGCTTTTAAAAAGTCTTTATATTTTTTATAATCACCAAAAAGATCTTCATAAGTTCCATACTTAGAGGCCATGCCATCAACAGTTTCTAAAGAAAAATATTCTCCACTTTCAATGGCTACCTTCACTCTGTTCAACTCGTCGGCTGTCGCTGGAGATTCCAATATTTGTCTTAACTCTTCAGTAATTTGTTGCAGTCCTGCTTCAATTTTTTCTTTGTGGAGCGACGAGCTTATAACAAAAAAGCCAGGGTCTTTGGGCGTGTAGGTACTGGCAACACAGTAATTTGCCAACGACTGCTCAATTCTTAAAGCTTTCATCAATCGGCTGCTATCCCCATGTCCAAGAACCATTGACAACAAATCTAAAGCCGGTATGTCCTTATGGCTGGCTTTCGGAATCCTCCAAGCAATGTGTAAAAGAGTTTCTTCGAAGTCTTCTTGTTTTACATGGATTCGAAGTTTGTCTTGCTTTGGTTCTTGAGTCCTTTTGACTTTTTTAAGGGGATAATCCTCAAAAGTTGCAAAATATTTTTTGACCAATGGACGCAAATCCTGGCTATCAAAGTCACCAACAACCACCAAAGTCATATTACTGGGAACATAGCGAGCATGAAAGTAGTCGACAATTTCTTCTCTAGTTACTTTTTCTATGACAGGCTCATAACCAATAACGGGTTCTCCATATGGGTGATTTTTATAGACTGTACTGAATAAGGCTCTGCTGGCTTGGCGACCGGGGTTGTCTTCCCCCCGTTTTATTTCTTCAATTACAACCCCTCTTTCATTGTCAATCTCTTCGGATATAAATGATGGAAATCCCATCATTTCCGAAATCACCTCTAGGCCTGTTTCTAAAAACTTGTTTGAAATTGTGACATGGTAGACTGTTCTGTCAAAAGAAGTGTAGGCATTGAGCTCTCCACCCTCGCCCTCGATCTTAGAAGCGATTTCACCCACATTAAATTTTTCAGAGCCTTTAAAAACAAGGTGTTCTATGAAATGACTGATTCCTCTGAGCTTTTTAGGTTCATCAGCGCTTCCGGTGCGAACCCACATTTGTACAGAAACAACGGGAGATTTGCGACTTTCAACAAGAAGAACGTTTAATCCGTTTTTTAATTGATATTTTTTAGCCATTCGAACATAACCCCTTTATGGCATTTGGTGTCTATATTCATATTCCTTACTGTGTTCAAAGATGTCACTACTGTGATTTTACAACCTTTGAAAAAAGCCGAATTATGCCTATGGAGGATTATCTACAGATTCTATTAAAAGAGCTTCGTAAATGGTCCTCTCAAATAAGCGAGCAGCAAATTGACACGATCTATTTTGGAGGAGGCACCCCCAGCTTGCTCCCTGCTGAACATATTGTATCTATTCTTGATACACTTGCAACGGTAGGTTCTTTTCATATCAGTTCTCAATGCGAAGTGACTTTAGAGATCAATCCCGCCACCGTCGATGAGAGCAAACTCGACCTTTATCGAGGCCATGGAGTCAACCGCTACAGTGTGGGCGCACAAACTTTTAACCCAGAACAGCTCAAACGATGTGGTCGGATTCATTCAGCTCAAGACACACGCAATACATTAAGACTTTTAGAAAAATACGATTTAAATTACTCATTTGATTTGCTCTTTGGATTGCCGTTTCAAACCCTCATGGATTTAGAGTCAGATTTACAGGAAGCTCAAAACTATGCGATGCCACACTTGAGTGCGTACTGCTTAACAGTTCCTCAAGGTCACCCCATGAGCACAAACCGTGCTGAAGATGATGTTCAAATTCAGATGTTTCAAATTATTGAACAGCGATTGAAGGAAATGGGGTTATTGAAATACGAAATATCAAACTTTGCAAAGCCTGGAAACGAGTCCCGCCATAACATGCTTTACTGGACCGACCAAAGCTATTGGGGGATTGGAATCAGTGCTCACTCCTACCTCCGATCCACGGCCTTATCTCCCTATGGAAGCCGATTTTGGAATCCAAAGGATTTCCCAAGTTACCTAGATCACATCGAAAATGCCTCTTTAGAATTAGTTTCTGCGAAGAATTCTTATTCCGAGCATTTGTTAGAGCACGAGTCAATGACCGATTTTTGTCATACTCAAATGCGCCTAAGTAGCGGGCTATCATTAATAGATTTTGAAAGTAAATTTCCAAAAAAAAGCGCGAACCTCTTGCCTATCTTAGAGAAATTGGCCTCACAAGAGCTTATAGAATTCGAAAATGACTCGGCCCGGCTTACAAAAACTGGCGAGGGGCTTTCAAATCTTGTTTTTTCCGAGCTTACCTTCATGACTTCTTCCTAATCCACGCAAAAAACGGACTCTCTGAGGGCTTCTTCTCCGTAACGGATTGACAGTTGGGGGATCGAACTCATAATTAATGAGCAACGGAATTTTTATTTGTTGTGATAATTAATTGAAATGGCTGAGTTTTAGACCTTAGTCTGGTGCTATTCATTAAAGCACAAAGACAGCCAGTTTTAGTAATTGATATTTTCAGGGAGTCTCCGTGGCAAAAAATGATCAAAATGATGCCCCAAAAGGGATGAATAAAGCTCATAAAGTTACTGATGTGCCGAAGTACGATTCTAAGTCCGCTAGCTCTGGTGAAGAAGAGATTGAGTTCGTAGGTGTGGAAGATGCCGCCAATGAGTCTCGTAGCGAGGGTTCTTCACATAAGATGCCTTCCAATAAAGAGTTAGATGAGTTGCGTGAAGAGCTTGAAAAATCCAAAAATGAATACCTTTATTTGCAAGCCGAGTATGAGAATCATAGACGGCAAGCTATAAAAGAGCGCTCAGATTTGCTAAAATATGGAGCTGAGCATTTGGTTCGTGATCTTCTTAATGTTGTAGACATTTTCGATATGGCTCTGCAAACTGATGTCACTCCCGAAAATTTCGATCAGTTTAGGAAAGGCGTCGAAATGACTTCAAAAGAACTGTTGAATTGTTTTGAACGTCACGGAATCAAAAAATTAGAGTCACATGGAAAGCCTTTTGATCCGCAAGTTCATGAAGCCCTTTCAAGTGAAGCGACGGATCAAATCGCCGCAGGACATGTTCATAGAGTCCATAAAGACGCTTTTAAGCTCCATGATCGAGTGATTCGACCGGCACAGGTTGTTGTTGCGAAAGAACCTTCTGAGGAAGACAAGGACAAATAGTTTTAGGAGTGGTCTGTGAGTGGCAAGAAGGATTACTATGCTGTACTGGGTGTACAAAAAGGAGCGACGACAGCCGAAA
This sequence comes from Bdellovibrionales bacterium, assembly GCA_020435025.1. Classification (GTDB taxonomy): domain Bacteria; phylum Bdellovibrionota; class Bdellovibrionia; order Bdellovibrionales; family UBA1609; genus JAGRAG01. Next base: position 4,539 of record JAGRAG010000043.1, read on the forward strand.
TAAAAAAGGCCTATCGTCAACTTGCCAAAAAGTACCATCCTGACACCAATCAAAATAGCTCTGTGGCCGAGGAAAAATTTAAAGAAATAACTGAAGCCTATGACGTTCTGTCGGATGAAAAAAAACGTCAAATGTACGATCAATTTGGCTCCTCTGAACCATTCGGCGGCGGCGAGAACCCTTTCGCCGGATTCGCGGGGTTTGGTGGAGCTAAAGGCTTTGGTGGTTTTCAACAAGATGGCCCTGATCCGTTTGGTGATTTTTTTGGCGACATATTTCGAGGGGCCGGAACTCAACAAAAGCGACGGCCAAACGGGCCTCGTAAAGGGGCTGATTTAAAGTACACTCTCAATATTACTCTCGAAGAGTGCGCTCGAGGATGTGAGAAAAGCATTCACTTCGTTAGAAAGCGAGGAGGTAAGGACGATACGGCAAAACTTTCGGTGACAATTCCCGCTGGAGTCAAAGATGGGCAGCGTTTAAAGTTGAAAAATGAAGGAGATTCCGGAAGCAATAGTGGTCCAAACGGCGATCTCTATGTCATTATACAGCTCATTGAACATCCTCTTTTTCAAAGAAAAAAGAATGACGTCTTTATGGAGTTACCCATCTCCTTTGTTGACGCCATTATCGGAACCTCTATTGAGGTGCCCACTCTGTTAGGAAAAGCTTCGATCAAAGTCCCTCCTGGAACACATACAGGGCAAGTCTTTCGTTTAAGGGGTAAAGGGTTTCCTGAAACGAGCAGCAGTAGTTCGGGAGACATGTTGATAAAAGTCGCCGTAGATGTTCCCAAAGATCTTAACTCTGAGCAGATTGCACTCATTAAATCCTTGGGTGACTCTGTTAAGGACAGCCCACTTTTAAAACAATACAACACGAAAGTGAGCCAAGTACTTAGCAAGAGGTCTTAGTTATGTTTAAAAAGCTCTGTGTAGCTTCTTTAATTTCTGGTTTTATTTTAATTTTATCATCTTGTACTGTCGTTCCTCGCAAAAAAGCTCCTGTTTCTGCACCGATTTCTGCGAAAACGCAGTTTGATAAGATAAATAATGGTTTAAACTCAAAGAATCTTCGTGCTTCCGTAAAGAAATTGCAGTCTTTAATAAAGGAGCATCCCAATTCAGATATCGTCGACGATTCCTGGCTCCTGATTGGTGATATCTACTTTAAGTTAAGAAACTACAAGGGTGCCTTTGAAGCTTACATGTCCGTAAGCCAATCCGAATTTTTTAGCCCACAAGAAGCCGACTCTTTATTAAGAGCCTGTAAAAGCTTGTACAAGCTTGGAGCTTTTGATGAAGCTCTCGCTTTGTCCAAAAAAGCACTCAATGTAGCTAAACAAGACTATGAAATGACCCAAGAGATTCATCGTTTTCGATATGTCCTACAGTCGCAGATGGGCGATAACTTAGACGCTCTTCAGTCTTTGGTTTACTTATCTAAGGAAGCCAAAGACCCGAGTAAAAAACGAGGCTATGAAGAGCGAGCCATCGACTATTTAAATTCGCGACTCAATCAAAAGGAAATCGATTCTGTAGCGGGAAATTCTGACTATGGAGACCTTCAGGCCTATGCCAAATTCGAGATAGCTGTTCAAAAATTTGAAGAAAAAGGTTTTTCCGAGGCACGCTCTTTGTTTAAGGATGTGCTATCGATTTTACCAGATTCGGATATATCTGAGCAGTCAGAAAAGTATGTTGAACAGATCGATGCTCAACGCAAAGTTCACCCGACAACCATCGGCGCCATTCTTCCTCTTACGGGTCGACATTCTGGGGTGGCCTATAAAACACTGCGCGGACTTCAGTTAGGATTGGGGGTCTATGGAAAGCATAAATCCCATTTTAAATTGGCCGTTGTCGATAGCGAAGGAAATCCCGATGTAGCCCGTCGCGCCGTTGAACGACTTGTCGTCGAAGATCATGTTATCGCTATAGTTGGATCGTTACTAAGCAAGACGGCCGTCGCAGTTGCCTCCAAATCTGATGAATTAGGGGTCCCAAGTATTGCTCTTTCCCAAAAATCCGGAATCACCGAAGTTGGTAGTAATGTTTTTAGAAACGCCTTAACAAGCGATTTGCAAATAGAAAAACTTGTTGAAGTGGCTATGAACGAATATGGACTAAAGAAATTTGCAATTTTGTATCCAAACGATCCCTACGGTGTTGAGTATGCAAATCTATTTTGGAACCATGTTTTAGCTCGTGGAGGAGAAATCCGAGGTGCCCAGGCCTATGACGGTGCTAAAAACGACTTTGGTGATGCTATTCAACGGCTTGTTGGTACTTACTATTTAGAGGATCGAAGAGACGAGTACAAACATAATTTGCGAGAATGGGTCACCCAGCAAAAAATTATAAATAACCGAGTCACTCCGCCAGCAGACCTTTTGCCGCCGGTGATTGATTTTCAAGCCATTTTTATCCCAGACACTGTTAAAAAAATTCAACAGATCGCTCCGACTCTTTCATTCTATGATATTGATCACGTGAAACTTTTAGGAACCAATCTGTGGAATTCCCCTCGACTCACTTCTCGCAGTAAAGAGTTCTTAGAAGGATCTTTGTTTGTTGATAGTGTTTTTTCTTCCTCAGCCAGCTTTCAAAACTCTGATTTTTATAAGGAGTTTCGCGCCGTGTTTGGATATGCGCCAGGAGTGTTAGAATCACAAGCGTATGATTCCGCAATGATTTTGCGACAGTTGATTTCTCAGGGTGAAGCTAGCCGAGTGGGCCTAGCGGAAAGTCTGGCTCGTGTTCGTGAATTTTCCGGAGCTCTCGGAGACCTACGTATCACTCAGCGCCGCGAGTTTATTCGTCCTGTTGTTGGCTTAAATGTAACTGAAGGACATATCACGCCGTTTTCGGAAAAATCAGAAAAAAAATAGATTCTTTTTAACCCTTTTGTATCGCGTTTGCGTCATCTCTACTACCTAACCTAAGGGTGGGGAAACGGAGGGATGATGAACAACCTATCTAAAGATATCGTTACAGTGTGCAAAATGAAACTGATAGATCTACGTACAGAGCTTCTAGATCAACTCGCTCAACAGAGAAAGGAGCATATGGAACGAGATGTGGGACGCGATGATATAGATGCTTCTCAAGAGGTTTTGGCCGAACATCAATTTTTAACTACAAACACGAGGATTCGAAAGCAGATCATAGAAATTGATCACGCCCTCGGAAGAATAGAACGCGGTATCTTTGGAGTTTGCGAAGAAACAGAGGAGCCTATAGAGGCTAGCCGCTTAATGGCCATTCCCTGGACACGAGTCAGCCTCGAAGGGGCCGAGCTAAGGGAAGAGCGATCGAAACGTTTTGCATAATATCCTTAAGCCGTTTTTCTCTCCTTAAATTGATTTTAGATTTCAAGTCCCAAGTCTTTATTGTGACCCCCTCACAACAAGACTTGGGATTTTCTTTTACTTATTCAAAACCTTTAAAGAGTCCTTTGGATTCTTTAATGAACTTCGCAACTAAATCATCATAATTTGATATAGGTCCTCTAAAGAAGTTGAATGGTGGCATCAAATTGTATAATTTTTGACGAGACCTTTGGCACATCTCGACTTTATTCCCTCAATTTTTTTATAAAAAACAGTAATATTCAGGACTATTTAACTAGGGCATTTTCTTAAGATCCTTCTCTCCCCCACCGATGAGGTCTTTGAAACAAGTGGAACCAGTTGACCCGATCCCGCAGTGCGGAGGAATTTATGAGTTTTGATGAAAAAGTAGTAGATATCCCTGAAACATTACCAATGCTCCCTGTCCGAGACATTGTTGTTTTTCCCTACATGATCTTACCTTTATATGTGGGACGTGATAGTTCGATTCGAGCTATTGAGGAATCACTAGCAAAAAATCGTATGGTTTTTCTTGCTTCTCAAAAAGAGATCACAGAGGAAAACCCCACTGAAGAAACTATCTATAAAACAGGTACGATTGCGATGGTGATGAGAATGAGAAAACTCTCTGATGGAAGAGTTAAAATTCTTATCCAAGGTGTTTCTAAAGGTGTGATTAAAAACTACGTTAAATCTTCTCCTTTTTTCGAAGTTGGTGTAGAAAAAGTTCCAGAAGCAACAAACAGCGGATCCGCCATTGAATATGAAGCTATGATCCGCAATGCGAAAGAACAACTTGAGAAAATTATTGCTCTTGGCAGAATGCTCTCACCAGATATCCTTTTAGTTTTAGATGATGTTAGTGAACCGGGCCGTTTAGCAGATCTTATCGCTAGCAATCTCAGTTTAAAGGTTGCAGATGCACAACGTGTTTTGGAAACCGAAGACCCTAAAGAACGGTTAGCTACAGTGAATGAGATTCTTGCAAATGAGCTGGAAGTTCTTCAAATGCAGGCGCACATTCGAAATACCGCTAAAGATGAAATGTCTAAAAGCCAAAGAGAGTATTTTCTTCGTGAACAAATGCGCGCCATTAAAAACGAACTCGGTGAAACGGACAACAAATCAGATGAAATGGATGAGGTTCGAGAAAAATTAATGACTGCTGGCATGCCAGAAAAAACTTTAGAAGAAGCTCTAAAGCAACTATCCAGACTAGAAAGAATGCATCCTGATGCGAGTGAAGCTTCTATGGTCCGTACGTATTTGGATTGGATGGCAGATCTTCCTTGGTCAAAATCTACAGAGGACCAACTCGATCTTAGACATGCTCAACAAGTTTTAGATGAAGACCACTATGACTTACAAAAAGTAAAGGACCGAATCTTAGAATACTTAGCTGTACGAAAGCTGAAACAAAACGACCTAAAAGGACCGATCTTATGTTTTTCTGGACCTCCTGGGGTGGGAAAGACATCTTTAGGAAAAAGTATCGCTCGAGCCATGGGTCGTGAATATTTCCGAATGGCTTTGGGTGGTGTTAAAGATGAGTCTGAGATTCGTGGCCACCGCAGAACCTATGTAGGAGCCATGCCTGGAAAAATTATACAGGCGCTCAAGCAAGTAAAAACAAATAATCCTGTTATTGTCTTGGATGAAATAGACAAATTAGGCTCTGATTTTCGCGGTGATCCTAGTGCTGCCATGTTAGAGGTTCTAGATCCCGAACAGAATCACTCTTTTAGAGACAACTATCTAAATGTTGATTTTGATCTTAGCAATGTTTTGTTTATCGCGACATCCAACGTGATGGATAATATTCCACCCGCACTTCGCGATCGAATGGAGATCATTGACATTTCTGGCTATACCGAAAATGACAAGCTTATTATCGCCAACACACATATTATTCGCCGACAAATCGAAGCAAATGGTATCACACCTGATCAAATAGAATTTACCGATGATGGTATGAAGGCTCTTATTGCTAATTACACTCGAGAGGCTGGTGTTCGTAACTTAGATCGTGAAGTGGGTTCTATTTGTCGAAAAGTCGCAAAACGCATCGTCTTTGGAGAAACAAAGAAACTTGTTATCACTCCTGAAGTCGTCAATGACCTGATGGGTCCTGCGAGATTTCTAAGAGATGAAAAGCTAACTGAAAACAATGTCGGAATTGTCACTGGGTTGGCATGGACTCAAGCTGGAGGAGAAATTCTCTATGTTGAGGCTTTAAAAATGCAAGGCAAAGGTGGGCTGATTTTAACAGGTCAACTCGGAGATGTTATGAAAGAATCTGCACAGGCCGCTATGTCCTATGCACGGTCGCATCAAATGGAGTTGGGAATCGATGCTGGTTGGTTCGATACAAATGAAGTTCACGTTCATCTTCCTGCCGGAGCCATTCCTAAAGATGGACCTTCCGCAGGCGTCACGATGACTACGGCACTTATATCATTAATGACAGACACACCCGTAAAGGCAGATGTAGCAATGACGGGCGAAGTGACCTTGTCCGGTCGGGTTTTACCTGTCGGCGGAATTCGAGAAAAAGCTCTTGCAGCTCTGAATCAGGGAATCACTAATGTCATCTTACCTCTTGCCAATAAGAAAGACATTGCCGACATTCCTGAAGTCTTCAAAGAAAAAATGACTTTCATGTTTGTTGAAAACGTCGATGAAGTGATGGCTCTTGCTTTCGACACGAAAGGTAAAAAACGCAAAAAGAATTCTGGACCTCGCAGTGGAAAGAAACCCAAAACTCCAACGGCCGCGTCAGCAGCATAATCCCCCGTTAAATATTGAACTAATTAAAAGGACCGAATCATTGTCGGTCCTTTTTTTATTTAATGGAATCCAAGCTGTCTAACCACTCGGCTATAGGCGGCATCGATTCTTTTGCCGATGCCTCTTTTATAAGACGCGCATTTTCTGACTCCAAGACTTGGCAAAGCGTCGTCAGATCTGCAATCTCTTCTTTGAGCTCTAAAATCTGCTCTTCTTTTTCTTGAAGTATTAAAGCGTAGGCTTTTTTCAACTCCGCCAAAATTTCTCTAGCTGTTGAAAAAAGGCCTTCACTCTCTAAGCGAACCGAAGCCAACTGGCCATCGGAAGGAAGCTCCTTTACTGGCGCTTCTTTTATTTCACTTTCGTCGCCACTCCTACACCCCAAATTCGTTTGTGGGGGAGCGTGAGGCATAGGTGTGGAACGTTGGCTAAGAAGTTGCTTCTGTTCATCAAGAGGAGAATCTAACAAAAAGTATTTGCCGTCTTCTAACTGAAAATCGACCTGACCAGTTTTAATTCTCCGACGTAAAGTGGAGATACTCACTTGGTGCTTTCTCGAATATTCAGTTAACGTCAATCTTTCTGATGTTGCCATTCGGCCTCCCCCTCCTGACTATTCAACGGTACTGGTCACTTCTTATCTTGTAAAGAGTCTCCGTGAAGACCCTAGACTGGAGGACAGTGTTTTTCCCCTTTGCATAGGCAAAACTAGTCCTTCGACGGGCTATTCAACCCCTTAAACACGCCCTTTGAGTATTTGAACACTGTTCTTTGGTCTATGTCAAAGTGGTCTTGGCTTTGCTCCAAGGTTGGACACGCAGTGATGAAACCATTCTGACTACTCCACAGCACTTCCGTAAAGCACTTGATCTCGAATTTAGCTCTTACAATCTGCATATCCTTATTTTTTGGATCTATTCTGTGAAGGGATTTAAAGCCTTGAATACCCCCTCAAAAG
>JAGRAG010000044.1 GCA_020435025.1 Bdellovibrionales bacterium
GCTTAAGCTTTCATCCAAAATCATAACTGCTGGTTGCGCAGCAAAGGCTCTGGCAAGCGCCAATCTTTTCTTCATTCCACCTGATAATTGGACTGGATATAAATGAGCGACTTGCGAAATCTTAAACAAGCTCAGTAGTTTTAAGGCCTCTTTGTGGCTTCTTCGGGCCTGAGCAATTATTACTTGATCAACGCCTTTTAACCATGGATAAAGGTCGTCTTCTTGTGGAATTAGAATTATGGACCGCGAGGGATTTCCAGTTATATCTTTTCCGTTAAGACGAATACTTCCTTTATGCGGCTTAAGATGTCCTGCAAGGATTCGGCACAGAGAGCTTTTTCCAGAACCGGACGCACCTTTTAGGCCAACGCTCTCACCAGACTCAATCTTAAATGAAAGTTTATCAAATAGCCGTTCGGCCTGTTGAGAATAAATGAATGAGATTTCTTCAATTTCTAGCATTTGAGTTCGGAGTCTTCCCACGCAATGATCTTTTTCTCTAACCATGCCAGGAATTTAGCAATGACATAACCAATCGATCCAATAGATATCATGTCGTAGATCATATATTCAAACTGTAAGTTCAAACGATTTAATTGTATGGAGTATCCTAATCCTGACTGACCGCTGATCATTTCGGCGGCTATAACGGACATCCAACCCATGCCGGCCCCTATTCTTACACCAGTGAAAAGAGTTGGTAAGGCCCACATCAAGCGAATGCGAATGAGTCGTTCAGTTTTAGATAGTTCAAATGACTTGGAAATGTCAAAAAGATTTTTAGGTAGGCGTTCGATGCCTTCATAACAAGATGTGAATATCGGCGGAAAAGCACCAATAAAAACAATTGTGATTGCGGACCACTCACCAATACCCATAAGTAAAATGACAAAAGGAATCCACGCAATCGGAGGTGGATATTTTGGAGATTCCAAAATGAAGTTAAAAACCAAATTGGACTTAACCTTCATGGGAAGGGAGGACCGTAAAAGACCCAGGCATATTCCATACACAATTGCCATACTTAATCCACTTAGAACTCGGATAAGGCTGTCAGCACTGTTTGACACCAGTTCGAAAAAGTAGCTCATTTAATGGCTTTGATTTGAAAATCGATTGGTTACGAAATCTGTCATTCTAATAGTTTTTTTAACTATAGGTGCTACAAAGTCAGCGGCCTCTTGGAGGACTTGAAAATCTTCCGGATCCAGTGTAATTCGGATATCAGATCGCTTTATTGCCGACAGATTTGGCTCAATGGAAGCTGCGATATTGCACGTCTCATTGTTAGCATCTCTAAGTTTTGCTTCTTGAATAAACCACTTGTTAGCTTGTGTTTTGTTAGTTCGGTAAAAATCATAGGCATCATAGAGGGATTGAGCTATTCGTTGACTGACATTTTTATGCTCAACAGAGTAAGATTTCCTCACTAACACAAGTGAAACCACCTTGCCAACATCAAGCACACGAACAAGTTTCTGGGACTCAAATATAGCTGGAGTCGGATCAAAACCACTAAGAGCATCTAAATTGCCCCAACTTGATTCGTTTTTCCCTGATGCGACTATTGGAATCTGTTCACGAATTCCGACATTGACCACCTTTATATCTTTTAGAGGATCGAGGCCATTTCGTTTCATAGCTGCTACCATCACTCTTTCAGCCGCAGCTCCGATGGGAACACCGATGCGTTTTCCTTTTAATTCTTTTAATGTCTTTATAGGGGATTTGGAAGGGACATACACTAATGTTCGGTTGTACATCAAACGAGCAATTCCCATCCAATCCGTTGATTTGGCGAATAGAACTGCGGCAGGTTGGTCAGCTGTTAATATCACATCTACGGTACCTGCAATCGCCAGCTCATTCAATAGCGGTCCATAAGTTCGACCAATAAATTCTGCATTTAGGCCATTTTTTTTTAAAATATCGGTGCGTTTCCATATCTGAACAATCTGCCCTTGTGTAGCCCAAGGAATTTGCCAACCAATCCTCACTGGCGTAAGAGTTTCATTATTAGCGACGGCGAAGGTTGTTGCCATCACAAGATATAGAGTAAAGAAAAAAAATGGCTTCTTTCGTTTAAACATGGATATCTCCTTAAAACTCGTATTGAAATTGAATTCGATAGGCGTGTAAATCGTTTAGATCATTTGTAGCATTGGCAAAGGCAGTTCTCAACCATATGGAAACTCCTTTCTTTATTTCAGGGGACCATCGAATCCAAAAATTCGTTTCCTTACGCGATAAAGCATCGTTAATGAAGCTGAAATCTGCATAGCCAATTCGAAATAAAAAGTTGGGTAGACCAGTGATGTCCATCATCAGCTTATAGGCCTCTCCAGAATGAACATTGCCTATTCCGGAAGTCATCAAGTTTGTGTAAATGGCCTCCGTAAAAAAACTAAATGGGGATAGCCAAGCACCGGCATTATAAGCTTTCTTGTTTTCAGGAACACTGTTATACGACAGCATGACTTTCAAGATTCGTGTCGCTATAGCGTATTTGACTCCAAAAAGTTGTGAATCTACAGTTCCGACATTTGTTTTAAGGAGCTTATCTCCCACTTCGCTTTCCATTCCCATTTGTAAATGAAGACTAGAAGTCAGGTCCTCACTATGTGGAATTTTATAAAATCCTTCTATATAAAACAAATTAAACAGATCTGAGAAATAGTAATCCCAAATCTCGAAGCTACCACTTTCTAAAAAGCGTTGGTAGCCAACAAAATAGTCGGCACTTGTACTGAAGCTAGTTGACGCTGAAGAAAACCTTTGGGTTATGTAGGTGCCGGTATCCACAAATTCATCAGACTCTTTATCTTTAAACTGATCAATAATACCTATGGAAATTTTGGATTTACCTTCAAAATTAAGGACGCCTGTTCCAGCAAGAAAAGTAACAGGGATCATAAAGGCATCCGCAGCATTAGCAAACGGTGTATCGAGCGCTATCCTTCCAGCGGAAAACTGATGGTTTCCGTAAGAAAGTCTAAAGTTAGCTTCTCCAAGAATGTTGATGTTCTCACCCGGCAACAAACTGATGATCTTCCCAGGATCGTCACTGTTGGCACCTAAATTGTTGGCAATATAATAGCCAAGATGCAAACTTAGTTGGGATGATAGCTCTTTGTTCATTTGAAGCTGCCCGCCGGCTGAAAAAGCCGAAGCGTTGGTTACGTTTTCATTTTGAAAGAAGTGATGATTGTCATAAATTCGAATTTTTCCACCGTAACTTATTCCATGCCATTCATTGGACCAGGATAGATTGGCAAAAAAGACGATTCCTAAACTGAGCATGATTCTTAACTTCACAATACCTCCTTATTAAATGCGTTCAACTACTCCAATTTTACTCTCTAACATTGCCAACAATGACTTTTTTGAGTTTCTAATGAAATACCTTAAACTTTAGTGCCACTTCATAGCTATGAAAGGGATTCATCTGTCCTTTGGTTTTCTATGAGTCGATCTTTTTGTCTCGAAAGGACAAACCAAATCAGGGGAATGAGACCACCAAATACAAATACAGTTCCGCCAAGTGATCGAAAGTAAGTAAGGGTTTTAAAAATAGGACCCTCTACAATATCTTTTGAGCGCGCAAACCAAAATCCATGTTCAATTGATAAAGCCAATTGATAAACTCCCACTGGAAACAGATCTAAAAACATCATCAGTCCTACCCCAATGTTAAGTGACCAAAATGCGATGCGGATGAGTTTTTGATTCCATTTCATTTTTGGAATCAAATGTTGAATGCAAAATAGCATGCCCCCAAGGGCAATGTTCCCTTTGACTCCAAACATTGCACCATGAGCGTGGTTATTAGTAAGGTAAGTTGCATGTTCAAAGTAATTGACAATGGGCAAGTTAATAAGCGAGCCGAAGACTCCGGCGCCAAAAACATTCCAAAAATTAACTGCTAAAATAAACAGCCACACCTCATTCATTACAATTTTTTGTGTTCCTTTTTGTGCCAATATTCGGATCTGGTCTCCATGTTTTCGCATTTTCCACGCATCAAGAGTCAAAAGCAAAAGTGGTAGGACCTGCATTGTCGAAAACGTACTTCCGAGAGCCAAGATTCCCGTTGGTTTTGCTATCCAGTAAAAATTGTGTGCCACACCTATAGTTGCTGTAAAAAGAAAGAGCATGACCGCTATAAAAATAGTTCGTTCGGCCATAACTTTAGTAATAAAATTCATTTGTACCATAATGTAAGCGACAATAACTGTGGTGAATACTTCGAAAGTCACCTCTACCCACATGTGAACAACCATCCATCGCCAAAAATCGGCAACAGCAAAATTGGTTTCCGGTGTCACAAAAAGGCCAAAAAATAGAAAGAACACCATTATGCCGCTGCCATAAAGTAGCCAAGCCGGGACGGACCAAAGGTGGTTTTTGGTAAGCCAAGGCTTAACGGCACGATAAATTATAAAAATCCAAAGTGAGAAGGCAACAAGTAGGATGACTTGAAACAGTCTACCCAATTCCATGAACTCCCAGCCCTGACTACCGAGCCAATAGGCCGCTTCGTCAGTCAGTCGCCCTGTTTGCCCTAGGTAAATGCCTATGGTAGAACCTATAGCGACGATAGTGCAGAGAGTAAATAATAAGTTGATTAAAGATTTCTGGTACCTTGGGACTTTAGAAAAACGTGGAAGAAAAAATATTGTATAACCCACCCAACACATAAAAAACCAAAAAATTTGCATGAGGGTGTGGTAGCTACGGGTCACTGAAAAGGGAATCAGGTCGCCCAAATAAAGTCCAAAGGGGCGAACAAAGTCTGTCGCCGACATGATTCCAGCAAGAACTTGAATGCCAAAAGCTATCATGGCAAGAGAGAAAAATTTGTAGGTGCTACTCTGTGTAGGGCGAACTATATCATTTTCTAAGTCGTTGGTAGTGAGCGTTTTTTGCGTGAAATCGGTAAAGGGTTCTGGGAAAATGACTTTCATCTGCCCATAGACATAGAGAATTAAACCGATACCAAGAAACAAAATAAGTATCGACAGAACACTCCAAACGTAAGTGGCTTGGGTGGGGTAATTACCTGCATCAGGATCAAAAGGCCAATTGTGAGTGTAACTATAGTTTTCTCCCGGACGGTTGGCAGAAGTCACCCAAGCCCCCCAAAAGAAAAATGCCGAAAGATTTAAAATGTCTTTTTTTTCTAGCTCATGTCCCAGTCGGATGTACTTAGGACTCTGCCTTTTCGTGAACACTTCCAGATAGTGACTTTGCAGTTTATGCCAAGCAAATATTTGTGAATCGTTAATTTCTATAGTGTCGTTTTCCGGGCTCCACCCGTTTTTGTGCAATTCACGCTGTACACGCACTTTAATTCCATCGATATCATGTTGACGATAAGGTGGATCAATCTCTTTAATGTAATATTCTTGCATATATTGTCTGATATGGTGAAGAGAATCAGCGGTAAAGTCGGGTCCTCGCTCGGCACCGTCGCCCCAAAAAGAACCATAGTTCATCAGTCCACGTCGGAGGAAAACCTTCTGTCCTTCGTCAATTGCTTTTTTATTAAAGATTGTAGTTCCATTACTACTAGTGAAATGAGTAAGAGGAGGGGCACCATTGTAGGTGGCCTGTCCCAAATAAATCAGCCCGACAATACTGATTGAAGATACAAAAAGAAACAAAGCCATCCAGAGTTTTTTATTGATTAGCAAATGTGCTATATTATTTTCTCTATTTTTAAAACTGTTTTTAAGAGCCATATATAAACCTGTCTTTTTTTTGAAAAACTAATGATGATGTCTGGATTTTTGCAAAGCGCTAAATGTAGCTATATATCGGGTATTCTCTGCGCCCATGGTCGAACTGCCTCATATTCAAAGGCAAATTCAAAGACACCTAAATCATCAAAACTCTTGCCAACTATTTGAATGCCCGTGGGCACTCCATAGGAGGAAACGCCACTGGGAACACTGAGAACCGGGCAATAGCTTATAAGATTGAATCCATGAGTTAGAACCCAACCTGCATAGGTTGGAACCACTTGTCCATTAATTTTAAAGTCGGTTTTTGTGCAGTCATGGTCAGACTTTACGGATGGGATGGATGTTGTTGGAACAATCAGAACATCATATTTTTCTAAAATGGGAGCCAATTTTCTGTACATTTCTCCGCGGTAGTTGAAACATCTATAAAGATCGGAAGCGCTACATTCTAACCCATTTTCTAAAAGCTTTACTACAAATGGATCCATTTCTGATCGCCAATTAGGTAGTAAATCACCGATGGTCGCCGCGAAGATTCCTTGCCAATAGGTGATCCAGGTTTCATAAACTCGCCAGCTCCAGCCAACCTCCACTTGTTCGATCTCACAACCCAAGTGACGAAATACTTGAAGCGCCTCCAGCGTGTTTTTTTTGACTTCAGAATCGGTTTCCAAATAACCAAGATCTAGGGAAAAAGCTATTTTCCTTCCCTTTAAACCTCTTGGCGAGAAGGACGGGATATTAACCTTTTGTCGTAATGAGCAGGCATCGTCCACATGGGCTCCTGACATTACATTTTGCATTAGAGCGGCATCGGCAACAGTTCTTGTTAGAGGCCCATACACTAAAAGCTGCTCCATAGGATGATCGATATCTATAGGATTGCGTCCAAAAGGAGGTTTGTAACCAACAATCCCGCAGGCTGAAGCGGGTATTCTTATTGAACCACCACCGTCAGTGCCATCGGCCAAGGTTGTCATTCCAGAAGCGACGGCTGCTGCAGATCCTCCCGAAGATCCTCCTGGTGCATAGTCCACGTTCCAAGGGTTTTTAGTGATTCCCCAAAGAGGACTGTGACAAGCATCTCCATAGGCAAATTCGGGAGTCGTTGTGCGACAGTGCATAATAGCTCCAGCATCAAGCAGTCTTTTAACTGTCGGTGCTGTGAAATGGGATCGATGATTTTTAAATATCTTAGAACCGAATGTGGTAATGCGATCTTTTACGGCATGAAAGTCTTTTATCGCTAAGGGAATTCCCTCAAGAGGTCCCATCTGGTGGTGATTTTTTGCGTATTTGCTTTCAGCTATTTTGGCCTTATTTAGAGCTTCTTCAAAATAAACGTCAGTTAAGGCATTAATTTTCGGGTTGGTCTTTTCGATCTGAGCAACAACAGCCTTCATCAGCTCTACCGGAGAAAGTTTTTTTGATTTGAATTTTACAAGAGCCTCCGAGGCACTTAAATAGCAAAGATCCATACTCATTTTTCGACCTTTTTAGAAAAGATCAAGCAAAACAGTGTGCTTATTCCAATCATGAAGAGTGAATTGAGGACATTCCATGTCGAGTTGTTATAATGGCTAGCAAGTATTGAATTTGGTAAACCAACGACGAAGGCTATGAGCACGCCCCAAAAAACCCCTTTAGGATCAAGCCTGTCCCAGTAGAGACTTAATACGGTTGGAACGGAAACGCAAGCAACCACCGAAATGCTTATAAGAAAAAGATGCTTAACCCCGAATGCTGTTATGTAATGAACACCGTAGGCAACAAGAAGACCAACTATGCTGACAACTATCATCGAATACCTAGAGTTTTTTAGAACAGCAGGGTTGATCTTTTCTATGCATTCCAATTCTTTTTGGCTCAATTTTTTGCCTAAACTTTTCTTCAGAAAAGCCTCTCTTTCCTGAAGGCTGTATTTAACCACATCCGTCGAGTACAGCGAAGCCGTCGCGGCAATACCTGAATCAATCGTGGATGATAAGGCTCCCAGCAAAGCGATGACGTAGATCATAACCGCTCCTAGAGGTAAGAGTTGACTAGCGGTTGAAATGCCAATCATCGAGGGATCCATATTCGGAGGGAGTTGAATAGAAAGGTTCGGATTTGCCCCTAAAAAACCCAACAGAGATAATAATAGAGGAACGATTCCAAATAGCAAAGCTCCGAAAATAAAGGCTTTAGCAATGTGTTTTTCTTTCAAAGCGAAGCAGCGCTGCCAAAATTGCTGATCTGAAACAGTCTGAGAAATGAGCCCAATGGAAGTTACGATTCCAAAAGAAAACGCGACAGATGGATTAAATACATCTCTAAATTCCCCAGTAACTCCTCCGAGCCCATCCACAATCGCCGAAAGGCCCCCTGCAGAATACACCGCCCAAGGTACTATCAAAAAACAAGCAATGAGAATAAGGGTCATTTGCACAAAATCAGTTATTATCGAAGCATTTAAACCTGAAATAAGACTGTAAACGAGGGCTATTCCAACGAGAACAGGCATTCCTACCGCAATGTGAATTCCTGTAACGAGATAAATCATCGTCGCTCCAGCAAATATGTTGAAAGTAATAGCGACCAACTGATTGAAGAAAAATGGAAATAAATAAAGTTTATGAACTTTATTACTTTGAAGTTTGTAGTGAATCCACTGAGGCAAAGTGTATCCATTTTTGAATTTAGTACGAATTCTCGGACCTAAAAATACAAAAATCAGCAGCGCAATAACGTTGGGCAACAAAAACCAAAACAATCCGGGTAACCCTTGTTGATAAGATTGTTGGACGGAAACAAAAAGAGCTCCCGCCCATATCCAAGATGCAGCAATACTTGGTCCTCCCAGCCACCAAACCACACTTCTGTTTGCCAACAAAAAGCCTTCTTTGGATTTAAAATGTTTATTTTTCGTAAAAAGAAGAGTTAAAAGAATCATAACGATTCCAAATGAAAAAAGGAAAAGCCATCCAACATTTTTGGAAAGTAGTGTAGATTGTATCATTGAACATGCTCCTTACTCCTTAAAGCAATGTGAAGTGAAGTTTGTTTTGAAATATTAAGAAATGATTTTGGCGAATTTTTTCTAAATCGTTGTATGACTTAGGTCATATTTGAATTGAGTTAAATGGGATTAGGTTGTGGATATCCGGTACCATTAAATTTGACGCAGTAGTCAATATTTTTTCTGTCAAGCATACCAATTTAATATAAGCGAGTTTAACGGATATGAACAGAATGCAGAGTTTTGCCTTGTACGTTTAAAAGGTTACAAGAAACTGGAGGAGAAGGCACTTTGGTAACTGCCAATCGACCAATTTTAAAAAATTCTTTGATGTTATTTTTTAGCGTTGGAACTCTTTTATTGGTAAGCGTTTGTATTCTATTTTGGCCTGACATAGGATTAAAGATTTTGTGGTACGCTATCGTACCAACTGCTCCTCTACTTATGTTTTTTGTGCCCAATCTATGGGTGAATATTTGTCCTTTTGCTAATATTCAAGGATGGTCTAGAAAATGTTTTAGTCACAAACGTATTGTCCTTGAGCCAAAGAGTTCAGTTTGGTTAAAGAGAGTCGGATGGTTGTTATTCTTAGTGTTGGTGCCTTTACGTATTCACTTTTTTAATTCATTTGGTCATTTGGTTGTTTTTACAATTGCTTTGTTACTTTTAGTAGCTTTCGTGTTTGGCCAGGTTTTCGAGGGACTCTCAGGCTGGTGTGAAGGGATGTGTCCTGTTGGAGGGGTTGAGCGAATGTATTCACTATGGTCAAGGCCAAAGCTTTTTCCTCTACATTGTCAACCTTGTAGTCGGTGCGTTCGAGAATGCGGTAAGAGAAAGACAAAAGGGAATATAGCCAATAAAAGCGAGTGGGAAAAGGGATGGCCATTTTTTTACTTTTTCCCAGGTTTTTTGTTAAGTTATTTTTCTTTGTCTCCAAATGAAACTTTATGGGAGATTTACGGTAATATTGGCTTGTATTCAATCGGCTCACTGATTGGGTTTAAGGTTATTTCTATATTGATGAGTAAGCAGCATGTGGTCATTGCCATACCTTTTATCTCACTGTTGATTTACTACTATTACACGGTTACCCAAATTATACATCATTGGTTTTATAAATGACATGTCTTTGTCCTATTTTTAATCATTCTCGCATCATTTTAATCCTAGTATCTTAATTTTTCTTTTTCCTGTTTAAAACTGATTCAAAGTCAGACACTAACTAGAAATTTTAAAAAAAGTTCTACTTTAGATTCAATTTGTGAAAACCGAAATGTCAGTATCGTGAGAAAAAAATATATTGGAACGTTTTTAACTTTGACTGTAATCACTCTGGCTGGATGTACTCGAGATAAGAGCAGCTCCAGTCAGATTCGCCTAGTTTTTTCTAAAGATACTACCCAAAAAATCCAGTCCCTTTCCAGTTTTCCAACAGATAAAAAAGTTTGTTATGGCGTGAACGTGAACGGCCCTGGAATTTCTGAGTTCCAAGCCAATGGCTGCTCTCCAAAACTTTCAGTATACACAGGATTTATAGAGGCCAGCAGCGGGGAAATTACTCTTAATGTCCCTTCCGGAGAAAATCGCAATCTTGAGCTATTTGCTTATCTGGCTGAGATTAGCGAAGCTTGTCCTCTGTGGCAAAATTCCGAGCAAGTCAAACAAATGGACTATTCAAAGGTTTTCAAAACGGGGAGTACCACAGGAATCTTGATTGGGTCTGAAGAGCAGATCGTGGAAGTGACCTCTGTCTTTCCAGGGGAAGCAAACCATCTCGTTCAGGAGAGACAACTTGCAACTAATTGTGTTAGTCACACCAAAGTAAATATTGGTAGCGATGTCACAATTTCGGAGGGAGCGGTCGCAGCAATTGATATTGTCTTAGATGTTGCCAGTCCTACGGATGTCCATGTAAATGTTGTCTCCTTGTCAGGCACCGCTTTGGCAGGAACAGACTTTGCGGCATTGAATAATACGATTAAAATCCCTGCCGGGGAAACTGTCGGGAAAATTTTTGTACCCATAATTGAGGACATCTCTATTGATTCTGGCAAAAGTTTTTCAGTTCAGATCCTTTCCGCAACTGGAGCCAGTTTAGGAAATCAAACCACGGCACAAGTCAGTATAGTTGATAACGATACTCTTCCCTTATCCGGGGTGACGGACATCTCATTAAACCAACACAGCTGCGCCGTTGTCTCAGGGGGAGTTAAATGCTGGGGATACAATAATCAAGGAAGTGTTGGAAATGGGACCACCACTAACCAAAGCATCCCCCAAGACGTGATTGGGCTCACATCGGGGTTTGTTAAAGTATCCGCCGGCCAAGATGGCTCTTGCGCCGTCAATTCAGGTGGAGCCGTCTTTTGTTGGGGAAGTAATGGAAATGGACAATTAGGTGATGGCACCACAACTCAGCAAAATTCTCCCGTTTCTGTTTCTGGGCTTTCTGGCTCTGTTGTACAGGCAGAAAGGGGTTACCTCCATTCTTGTGCTTTATTGACATCAGGTGCTGTTGAATGTTGGGGAGGCGGCCTTTATGGACAAATGGGTGATGGCTCAACAACTGATAATATGATCCCAGCAATGGTCACTGGCCTGTCGTCTGGAGTTAGTCAGATTGCAGTTGGACAACACAGCACTTGCGCCTTAGTTGGAGGACAAGTTCAGTGTTGGGGCAGTGGACTTTATGGACAATTGGGCTATGGCGGAACCACTACTCAATCCGTGCCAGTTACTGTTACTGGGATCTCCACCGCCACACAAATAGCCCGGGGAAGCACCTTTGGGTGTGCACTTCTTGCGGATGGAACGGTTCAGTGTTGGGGGACAAACTCGAGTGGACAATTGGGTGATGGGACAACCAGTGAGCAGCTAACACCTGTGGCAGTTTTGGGCCTTAGTAACGTCACCCAAGTTATCGCTGGTCTCAACTCCACTTGTGCCATCATCAATGATGGAAGTGTCAAGTGCTGGGGTTCTAACTATAGTCAGGAAATCGATAGCAGTTCAGGAGGCACAATCACCACTCCCATATCTGTTCCTGATTTTTTAGGAGTTACAAAGTTAGCCATCGGTTCTGGGGTCATCTGTGGAGTTAAATCTGATAGCACAATGATTTGCAGAGGATCAAACAGTTATGGTTCCCTTGGGCTGGGTTATTTCTCCAATTCTAGTCCTGTTGCAACGGATGCCTCAGGAGTTTCTTCAGGGATCACTACTATGAGTGCCAGCTACGAAAGTATGGACAGCGGACACACCTGCGCTGTACAAAATGGGGCCGCCATCTGTTGGGGAGAAAATTATGCTGGCGAACTAGGAAATGGGACCACAGTTCGTTCGAGTGTACCTGTTTTCGTATCTGGTTTGGGGTCGGGAGTCAGCAAAGTCAGTGTCGGTGGCACACATAGTTGCGCCCTATTAGATACTGGTGCCGTGATGTGTTGGGGATCGAACAATAATGGTCAACTGGGAAATAACTCTACTACAAACAGCTCAATTCCTGTAGCCGTCTCTGGACTCTCTAGTGGTGTGAAAGACATCAAATTAGGTGATGGGCAATCCTGTGCTCTTTTAACAGATGGGAGCATCAACTGCTGGGGTGCCAATTACTATGGTCAACTCGGGGATAGTACGACAACGAATCGCTTGATTCCGACTTCCGTAGTGGGATTATCGGGTAGTGCCGCACAACTTGAAGTAAGCCCAAACCACGCTTGCGCCCTTTTAAGTGATAGCTCCATTCAATGCTGGGGATACAATTATTATGGACAACTCGGAAACAACGCCACCGTCAATTCCAGCATACCGGTCACGGTATCGGTTGTTTCGGGACATGTCACGCAACTGTCTCTGGGCTCCGGTCACACATGTACACTGCTAGACACAGGAAGTGTGGAGTGTTGGGGGAGCAATTCATCAGGACAATTAGGTGATGGGACAACGGTCAACTCAATCATGCCCGTATCTGTATCAAATCTCTCAGAGCCCGTTATGGATATCTCAACGGGCAGTTCTTTCACCTGTGCTATTTTAAAAAATAGCTTACAAGTCAAATGTTGGGGCAATAACTATAATGGACAACTCGGCACGGGCAACAACACAAATCTTAGCCAACCAGGAAGCAGTGTGCAAAAACTAGCTGGAGCTCTGCAAATTGAAAGCGGTTATAACTACACTTGTGCAAAGATCAACAATCCGGGTGCTCTGAAATGCTGGGGCTCCAATAATAGTGGTCAATTAGGAATCAATTTTGCTTCAGGCGCCTCATTAGTTTTATCTCCTTAATAGAGAAGACTTACTTTAGAATTAACAAATTGAACCCATCCATTCAGTACTTTTAGTGAGTTTTCAGGAGTAACTGTGAGAGAAAAAATAGTTGCGGCTTTGAAATCAGGTGAATGGTTAGTCCAAAAATACAAACCCTACAAACCCGCACTTTTTTTTGTACTGGGTTTTGTCTTCGATATGCTGACTATAGGTGAAGCCGACAATCTGACTTCTATACTTCAGCAATTTCTATACATATTTGCTATTGGAACATTGTTAAAATATTCACTTTTAAAAAAAGAAGGACTATGGGCTCCTCACCAAAAGATTGAAAGATTTTGGCCTTATACAAATGAAGCTCTACATTTCCTTTTAGGAGGCCTTTTAAGCGTTTACACACTTTTTTATTTTGTATCATCCTCACTGGCCACATCCCTCGTGTTTCTAACAGTTATGTTTACACTTCTAGTGATCAATGAACTCCCTCAATTTAGAAGTCTGCAATTAGAAGTTAAATACGGTCTTTACTTTGTCTGCCTACTTTCTTTTCTGATTTTCTTAGTTCCGATGGCCATTGGCACTGTCAGTATTTATGCCTTTCTGATATCGATTGTCTTAACAATGTCCCTTTCTTTTGCTGGGTATTGGGATTTAAAAAAGAAGGGGATTTCGCATCAGTTGCTTCAGCGTCTAATTCTTATTCCATCGGGAAGTGTATCGGCGCTCTTTTTGATATTTTATCTTACAAACGTCATGCCACCGGTTCCATTAGCAACTAAGTATATGGGTATCTATCACAGTATAGAAAAAATGGATAACCAGTACAAACTTGGATACACAAGAAGCTCTTGGAAAATTTGGCAAAATGGCGATCAAAGTTTTTATGCTCGATCGAATGACCAAGTGATATGCTTTGTACAAGTTTTTGCACCAGGATCTATTTCCCAAGAAGTCTTTTATCATTGGCAGTGGTATCAAAACGGCGAATGGATCACTGCCGATCGTATACCACTTAAAATCACCGGGGGTCGAAGAAATGGCTACAGGGGGTATATGAAAAAATCTAATTTTTCTCCCGGTGACTGGCGAGTCATACTAGAGAATGCGGACGGCCGAGAAATCAGTCGCATTTATTTTGAAATAATCAAAGAAAGCTCGGAGAACCTTCCTGAAGTAAAATTTGATTTTCGATAATGTACTCATATACTTTGCCGAGATTTAAGTAGAAAACTTGTCAGATACTTATAAACTGAGCCCTTTAATTGCGGATGAAAGTTCCAATCCCTTAAAAGCCTAGATCTTAATCCAACCGCCTTAAGTGACAAATTGAATTAGAAATAAGCTGGAGACAAAATAACTTAATATCGTATAAGTAAAATTATGTTAAGCAGTATAGATCATTTGTTAAATAATATAAACTGCACCCTTTAATTATTCAAGAAACCAATCCCGTGAAATAAATGAGGAAATTCGTCCCTTTCAGCTTTACTCTCTATTCAAGATGCTTTGTATTCAAATTCAGAGAACTCGAATTCTCCAAAACCTAGATTGGAATTTCCCCGTGAGATAATTCGATCAATTCCAATTTGATCTGTCCGATCTGGATACTTAATTTCATCCAAAACTATTTTGGAGGACAATTATATGAAGAAATTTACTTGGTTAATTTTTATTTCAATTATGGCTTCACCGTATGCCATGGCAGATGGAGGGAAAAAAAATGTTCAATCTAGCGTCATTCAGTTCGATAAAAATTCCGCAGAGTTAAGTTCAGATCAAAGGGAACAAATAGCAAAATTAGTTTCCAATGCGGAAAAAAAAGGGGAAGGAATGCACTTAGGAATTGCTGCATGGTCTGACCAATCTTTTCCAGGGAAAGATAAGACACTTAGCGAAGAACAACAAAGCTTGGCCGATCGTAGAGCTGAAGTTATTGATAAACATGTTAAGTCTCTGAAATATAACGGAGAATTAGATACGTATAATATGGCTGAGAAAAGCAACTGGCTTGCCGATCTATTTAATTCGAGTGAAAGTGAACTGAAATCAACATTTGCGAAAGAGGAGAAAGCCAAACGACCAGCTAAAGAACGTTATCAAGTTTATCGAGAAAAAGGCGGAAGCGGAAAGGCGGTTTTAGTTCTCACTAAAGGAGCACAAAAAAATAAAACATATTGATATAAGTTAATGATAAATATGATGTTAAAATACAGAGAACTAAAGGGGCCTAAAAATACTTAGGCCCCATAAAGATCATCCTGTTGTTTTACCTAACCTAGAAAATGTGGTCGAATTTGAAATTCCAAACAAAAAATGATTAGTTACGGCTAGAATTTGGGAACAAAGGATTGAGAAAACCACGGGTGAAGTCGTCAATTCACTTGTTATAATCACTCAAAACCCAAATGATTTTATTAAATCGGCTGGCCATGACAGATCGCCTTTCTTTTTTCCTCATTCAACTAAAATATTTAAAGAATGGTTAACAACGGAGTCCAAAAGCTGCCCATCCGCTAAAAACTTCCCGCCATAAAATTATAAATCTCCCGAACTAAATGTTAGAATTGAAAGATCACTTAAACTGGTCTGGAAAAACCGATCTTAATACCTACTAATTAAGCTTCACCTCTTGATATCCTCTCAAGATCCTTTTGAGCGAAAATTAAAAATTGCTAAATCACTTTAGAAAGTTAGAGAGGCATTCAGATCAAGAATCTAAATTTACCATGTGACCTCTCCCCCTTCGGAAACCGAGAAGACGCAACGGGTTCCATCCGTAGTGATATAATTACCGGGTCCAATGAAACTGAAGTGCTGTTTTGCGCCAGCAGCATAATGAGCTAGAATATCACCGTTGGCAAAAACCAGCAGTACCTCATCAAAAGCAGATTCTGATCCACAAGGATCTATAATATCTTTGATCATAAATGCTGAGGCGGGCGCATCTTCCCCATCACGTCCATGACGAACCAGTGTCCAGTCCTCTTCACCACATTGAAGAACAACCCCGTCATCTACCTCATTAGCTGAGCAAGAAGTGCCGTCCCGGCCATCGTTCACTTCTGCAACAGACCCATCTGGGCAAAGAATCTTTGCTCCTGACTCAGTTTCCTCGACATGACAATAAACCGCAGCTTCAGACTGATTGCTCCAATGATAAACGGAACCATCCGCACAAACAAATTTGATTCCCTCATCTTCCTCTTTTTCAATGGCACAGGTAGACCCAAAGGGTCCAGTCACCTCTTTCTCACCACACCCAATTAAACCTGCTACAGCGCAACTAACTATTGCAAGACTGCCACCTAGTTTCATCACGCTCATCCAAAACACCCCAATTCCCATGACGATCAAGGCTTTCATGGCTAACACTTTCTTCCACCAATTTTTTTTCATCTTCCACCCCCATGGCCTACCTATAAGGGTGCATTAATTGGGCCTATCTTTACATGTTCGTAACATTAACTCATTCTTAACAAAACGCATTCTATAGTGTAGGGGGGGGACGAATCGCCTCTTTTTTGAGACACCAAATTGTCCCTCTATTACTGCATCTCAACAGTTTCGCAATACTATGATGATTGTCTCATTTTAATAACAGGTATGTTAGGTACCCTTAGTTTAAAAGGCTAACTACCTGTTCGCAACACCCAAACACAAGTGGCACTATTAGACGGATTATTATAGTCACCTGAAACGGCGATAACTGATTTCCATTTGGGATAATAAAAGTATCTTCGTCCCATATAAAAATCCCTTGCAGGAACATTGCCTTCAGGAACATAGACTTCATTGCCCCCCGTTTCTGGATTAAACATAGCCCAGTTTGACTTTGGATCTGGATGGTATTTTGTGAATCGTCTCAATACACGATCTAATTCAGGAATATATACAGCCGGAGAGTTATTATGAGCTTCCACAGTACCTGTACCATGTTTGTAATACATCGGATGAATCACAGCTGTGGATTTTTTAATGACTTTATTTAACTTCATATCATACACGGCATAGCTGTCACCGTAATCGTCATTACCTACATTTGCAAAAAAATATAAGTAGCTTCCCTTGTTTCGATCCACTCGTACGCTTTGAATTCCAGCACTGATATTTAGTCCTAATTTAGAATCGATCTCCTTAAATTCCCAAGGTCCCACATCGGGTTGAATACTCGGATCAATATTTATCAAGGCACCTGATACATCGTTAGGAAAACGTGTTACCAACCCCACAACCATTCCACTTTCGCCCAAATACTCATTCCAGAAAAGTTGATTGTAAATACTGGTATCACGAATCTCTCCATTTTGAATCCAATCATGATATTTAAACTGTCCTGGATTTGCAGAGTCCGGCAAAGTCATTTCCCAATGCATTTCTCGAAATTGATTTACTGTTCTTCGATTGGGATCTACCCATAATCCATTATAGTGATGCATGGAAGTCGGAAAGTTTCCCGGCAATATAGCATCCGGCCGACCACGAGGAGCAGGATATCCATTTTGAGGATCATTTGGATAGGTACTAAAATTATTTCTGTAATCTGGATTCCACTTATTTACACTACTTGCAGCTCCCGTATCTGGAATACCTGCTACAAAAAATTTTAACGTAGGTATATGAAACCCAAATGCTGCATTATAGGAGCTACCATGATGTCCCCCGACCCAAGGCATAAATATTTGGTCATGTCCTAGGTCCAATGCCGCTCCTGAAAACGTTGGAGCGCTTATATGAGCATAGCCTCTTTTACTATTTCCTATAACATTTCTGGACCATTCCCATCCAGCTTCACTGTGAACATCTTCAATTTGCTGTCCACTGGCATATGATGAATGTAATCCTACCCACTTTAACAAAGGTAACTTTTCAATGGACCCACAACGAACAACTCCTTGGCTATCCAAAGTGGGACGCCAAACAAAACTCTCGTCGACTTCATCTTCGGTGATGGGAACACCTGGCATGGAACAAGCATCCGTCACAACAGGACTCGGTTGAGGCACAGGATTTTCAGAAGAATCTGGTTCATTTTGACTATCATTTTCCGAATTCCCAGAAGTCTCATTATTAGATGCAATTTGGGTTTGACTTGATTCAGTGGCTTGAAAATCGCTACCACAGTTTTGAAAAGAGGGAACTAAGACAACAAATACAACAGTAAATAAACCAAGCCATTCAAACTTTCGCACAAAGAGCTCCTTAATGAAATATTACGAGCCAAATTTAGAATACACTGATTTTATTGATCTATTAAAGAAATATATAAATTGTATCAAATTGAAATGAATCAGAGCCAATGATGCCGATTAAAATAGCCGATCTTCTTGATCGGCTACTCTGAAGTTCCTCGAAAGTTGAATAACTCCTATAAATTACACCCCTTTATTGCGGATGAAGTCAGTGACCTCTCCAGCGGGCCTATCACCAACGTCTATAGTAGTTATAGAAATAGGGACCAACTCGATATGTAAAATAAGGAACATAGGGATAGGTTAGAAAATAGTTATTGTTGTATCGAGGGTAGTAATAATTGTAGGGTCGAAGATTAAAATGTCGACGGCCATAGTATTTACGTAAAGGGTTGCGATAGTCATAGCTGTGACGATACGAGTGTCTGTAGCGAGGACTATAGTGCCAATTACGCCGATTATAGACATGCCGAAAAGGGACGATTTGCTCCCTATCGGAGCCTAATTTATTTTCTGGACTGTCATTTTTTTTATCGTCTTCTTCAGGAAGCCCTTGAAACTCTTCAATAGAAACATATTGGCTTGCATCCACTACATCTTCAAGATTCATTTCTTTTTTTGAATACAATATAGACCGATCTCCTGATCTTGCATCTATGCGAATAACAACGGAATTGGGCA
>JAGRAG010000045.1 GCA_020435025.1 Bdellovibrionales bacterium
GACTTATCGTGGTGATGCCTATGATATGCTTGTTGCTTCCGGAGGGCAGGTCGCCATTGCCTTACTGGCTATGGCTTTTGAAAAAAGGGGCTATCGAGCGGTGCCTTTGTTAGCGCACCAGCTGGGAATTCGTACCGATTCGCTTTTTTCACAAGCCCGAATTCAAAGTGTGGATAGTGAAAAATTACTTGGATACGTAAAAGAAGGAATCGTTCCTATCGTTGCTGGCTTTCAAGGCGTGAGTCCTGAAGAGCGTATTACGACTCTTGGACGGGGTGGTTCAGACACGACAGCCGTGGCTCTCGCGGCAGCGATTGAAGCGACGGAGTGTGAAATTTATACTGATGTTCCTGCAGTGTTTAGTGCGGATCCGCGATTGGTGCCTAAGGCCCACGAGATTCCCAAATTGAGTTTTGCAGAGATGATGGAAATGGCCTGTTTAGGATCCAAAGTTTTGCATTTTCGCTGTGTGGAGCTTGCTGCAAAATACGGTGTTAAAATTCATGTTAGATCGACTTTTGAAACCCGAGAGGGGACGTGGGTTGTCCCAGAGGAAGAAATTATGGAACAGTCAGTTGTCTCAGCCATCACTCATGATGGATCCACAGCCGTATTAAAAGCCTTTCCTGTGCCAGAAGGCCCAGCTTACCTAGCTCAATTGTTTTCGGAACTGGCAGATCGTGGAGTCGTCGTTGATGTGATCACTCAAAGTTATAATGAAGAGGGCCAGCGATTGGCTTTTTCCGTGAACGAGTCGGATCTTTTTTTAGCTGAGGAAGTGGTTCGAAAAAGTGTCGGCGAGAAAGTGAAAATTACTGTGATGCAAAACATGGTTAAAATATCTACAGTTGGTGTTGGTATGAAAGCCAATCATGGGGTTGCTGCCAGGTTTTTTAAAACTTTGGCGGATCACGATATTGATGTGCATCTCGTGACCACTTCCGATATTAAAATTAGCGCGATCATCGATAAAAAGAACTTGGAAAAAGCAGCCAATGGACTGCATTCCGCCTTTAGTTTGGACGTGGATTAATGCCTTTTGAATATATTGACCGTCAACTTTGTGTGACTCATAAAGGGGGAGTGATTCCATTAAAGGATGTTGTCACCCGTTCACCGGATCCTATTTATGTTTATGATTTAGATGGTGTGATGGATCGCTTAGAAAAATTTAAAGGCTCTTTATCTGTTCCTCATAGCGTTCATTTTGCTCTTAAGGCCAATAACAATCGCTTAATTCTTTCGGCTATGGCTCAGGCCGGGTTTGGGGTCGATGTTGTTTCGGGAGGAGAATTGCAGTTGGCGATAGACTGTGGATTTTCTCCAGAGCGAATCGTCTTTTCCGGTGTAGGAAAGACGGTGTCAGAAATTGAAAAAGCTATTCAGTTGCGGATCAAGCAGATTAATGTGGAGTCTCCACAGGAGCTAAAGAGGATCATTGCCCTAGCAAAAAAAATCGGGCGATCGGCTCGCGTTGCTTTTCGAATGAATCCGGATGTGCATGCAGAAACCCATCCTTATATCACGACGGGATTTCGTGAAAATAAATTCGGTATGGATCGGACTTTTTTGCCGGAACTAGAGTCCCAGGTTCGCGAAGCAGAAGGAGCCGTTACTTTAGTGGGTTTGACGGTTCATATTGGGTCACAGTTAAAGCAGTTAGAGCCTATGATTGAGGCTATTGAAAAAACAAAAGAGATTCATAATGAACTGCAGTCAAGAGGATGGGATTTAAAAACATTTGATGTCGGTGGGGGATTGGGAATCCATTACGAAGATGGAAATTTGGCAGTAGATGAAAAGGCCATTGCTCAGTATGGGAGTGCCGTCTCAGAAGCCACTCGAGAGATGGGCGTAGAGATTCTTTTTGAGCCTGGTCGAGTGATTGTCGCTCGGTTTGGAGTTCTAATTGGTGAAGTTCAGTATATTAAAGAAACTCCTTATAAAAACTTTGCGATTTTAAATACAGGAATGCATCACATTATGCGACCTTGTTTGTATCAAGCTCATCATCGTCTGTTGCCACTGACCCAAAAAACTGTTGCGCCTCAACTGTATGACATAGTCGGACCAATCTGTGAGTCTTCCGATGTCTTAGGCAAGGATCGTGCTCTTCCTATCTTAGAGCAGGGTGACTTCATTGCTGTTGCTGATGCAGGTGCTTATGGAGCAGTCATGGCCAATGCGTACAATAGTCACTCACTTCCCAAAGAGTTTGTTGTCTACAACGGAGTTTGCCAGGCAACACCTTCAAAAGTACCAGTATCTTTTTAGTTCCGGAAAAGCGGAACTAGTAGGTAAAAGTACTCGTGTTTGCATAGGTCCGCCTTTCCGGATCTAAAAAGATACTGGTACTTTTATTAAATATCGACTTGTTCGATCTCGGGGAGAGGAATGTCTCCCATAAATTGGTGTGCTAAGTGCTTAAAAAGTTCATTGTTGTCGGTCGTGATGATCTTCCAGATGCCCCTTGGGTCCGTTGAAGCCTCTAGCTTCCCATTTTCAATGGCCTCTTTGACTTCCTGGGCAACGGCGTAGGCCGAGTCAATCAGGGTCACTCCAGAACCGCAGACTTTAGCGATTCCCTGTTTGAGAAATGGGTAGTGGGTGCAGCCTAGGATCAGGCTGTCTATATCACAGGCTACTAAACTTTGTAGATAGCGATGGATGACTAAATTGGTGAGGGGGTCTTCAATCCAGCCTTCTTCAACCAACGGCACAAATAAGGGACAGTCTCTCTGAAAGATTTGGCACTGGTCATCTAAATGGCTCAACGCCTGCACATAAACCTGACTAGAAATGGTGGCTCTGGTTCCGATCACACCAATTTTTTCATTTTGAGTGGCTTGTATGGCCAGTTTAGCAGCTGGCTCGATCACATTGAAAACAGGAAACTCCGTGATTTGATTTTCTAAAGGACCGCCTTTTACAACAACAGACGAGGCTGAGTTACAGGCGATTACTAAAGCTTTGATGTTTAAGGTTTTAAGATAGCCAGTATTTTTTTTCACGTAATGAGATATTGTGTGGGGGCTTTTGTTTCCATAGGGGAGGCGCGCTGTGTCTCCAAGATAGACAAAGCTTTCATGAGGGAGGACATTGATGAGAGCCTTTAAAACGCTCAACCCTCCAATTCCTGAATCAAAGACTCCAATTGCTGCAGACATGTTTGGCAATATAACACGCTAGTGAGAAAAAAAAAGTGAGATCTCTTCCTGAGCTCTCACTTTCTAAAAAATTCTTCAACAAATCCTTTGTTGATTCAAATTCAAGTTCCCTGTCCGTGGAAAAGACAGAAAAACAACAAGTTCGCCATGAGGGCAGCTCACCTCATTTTGAAATAAAACAACAACTTTGGAGAAACACATAGGAGAATGTGCTTTCAGAAATTAGGTTATGCGTGGAAAAAAGATCGGTCAAAGTAGAATTTTTGAGCTAATTTAACATGGATTTATAAGTGATGAAAAAAACTCAGGTCCCTTTATTTAAGGGGCTAAGGCCCCCTAAAAATCAGGACCTTAGGCCGTGAGCAACAGATTCCGAATATCCGGCTCCGCTCATTTCCATAAAGCTCGCGTTGTCTCGAATATCCGATATGGAAAGAGCGTTGATATAGCTCATTCCACTTCGAAGTCCTCCGGCAAGCTCATTGATCACATCATTCACGTGTCCTTTAATGGCGACATAGGTGGATTCTCCTTCAGCGGCCATTCCTGTAGGAACGCCTCCTCGCCAAGAAACCTGGGCGGCTTTAGAGGCCATCCCGCGATACTGTTTCTTACCGTTACGTATGGGACCTGGAGTTTCTAGGACTCCGGAGAGGATCGATCCCAGCATGACGGTATCAGCACCGGCGGCTAGGGCTTTGACGATGTCGCCGGAGGTCTTAATTCCGCCATCGGCGATGATGGGAACACCAACCTCTTCTGCAGCTTCTGCGCACAGCGCGACAGCCGTTAACTGCGGAACCCCACATCCGGTGATCACTCGGGTCGTGCACATAGAGCCAGGACCAATTCCCACTTTAATGGCGTCAGCCCCAGCTTCGGCAAGGTCCTTTACGGCATCGGGAGTGGCGACATTACCGGCGATGATTTCAATGTGAGGATGGGTTGATTTGAGCCAATTCATGGTTTCCATCATCGAGACAGCATGGCCATGAGCAATGTCTATGGTGATTAGATTTACTCCAGCATCGATAAGAGCATTTGCTCTTTCTTGAAAATCGAGATTGACACCGATACTAGCAGCAACGACTTTGGCTCCAGAATCTCGTATGGCGCTGGCTTGTTCAACCTGATCCTCAATGGACATAAAGCGGTGCAAGATGCCGACGCCCCCGAGATTTGACATGCCGATAGCCATTTCTTTTTCAGTGACAGTATCCATATTGGCGCTAATAAAAGGCAGTTCGACTCGAATGTTTCGAGTCAAGCGAGTCGAAAGATCGGGGTCCATACGGGAGCGGATATCTGATTTACAAGGGGTGATCAATACATCATCATAAGTCAGGGCACGGTGACGGTCTTTAATATCTTTCCAGTTAAATTGTAGCTTCATGATTTTCCTGCTTTTTTAAAAGATTCCAGTAGATGGCAAAGGTAAATGAATAACTCCACAAGGTGTAAGTAAAATTGAAAAGCTCCCAAAGAGCTCCCAACAAAGGATCTTGCGGGATTGGCCACTTCCTCGTTGCCCCATCGAAAATAAAATACAACCCTGTGTCAATAACGAGAAAAATCAAAAATGTCCAGCGAAACCCTTTAATTAGCAGCTTTGAAGCCTTTAACGCGTCAAATGGGTCCTTTTCATAGTTGGGATTCAGGCAGACCACATAAGGAACAAGCGCATAGTCGATCCACCTAATCAGCCCAGGTAGAATGAAAAATAGCAAGCCGACAAGAATCTTCATAAAGGCCCGTAAATTTTCAGTGATAATCGGAATGGATTTTTCCATGATCTCTTTTGAGATTTTAAACTCTTTTTGGTTTCTACGTTGGGCGTAGAGCCATCCAGGCAGGGCCTGCATAAATACTAAAAAGTAAATCAGGCTCATAAAAGCTTGGCCCAAAACGGCCATCACTCTGAGCGTTTGGTCGGTTCCGGCCTCTCCCTCAAGCCAGATAAAGTACTGATCGGTGAAGGTGGATAGGAAAAAGAGAATGGTAAACAAAAGCCACTGTTTTTTTAGAGCGAAAATAAGATCCCTAATGCTTTCGGATAACACTGTCGCTACAAATTTCAGCAAAGGCTCCTCCTTCAGAGACAAAATTTTCCTGGGTTTTCCACAAATTCTAAAATTCGAAAGAGAAAGATTGACAGAATCGGCAAAGGAAGTCACTTTCTTATCTCTTTACCAATTTGAATCATTTGGATTCCACACACCGATGCCCTGGTGGCGAAATTGGTAGACGCACAGGACTTAAAAATATGCGGCTCTTTTTTAAGTTTTGTGAATATAAGGAGTTAGAGCCGTTTTGGTAGATGGAGTTAAAAAAATGGTAGATATATCTACCATCTGAATCAAAAAATTTATGTGCCCGAGTGGCGAAATTGGTAGACGCACAGGACTTAGACTGTTCGATAGAACAAACTGAGTGCCTTAGTGGAAACGCTAGGAGTAGAAGCTGTCAAATTCGGGGAAACCTTTAGTCTGGTAATCCCGAGCCAAGCCTCAGAAATGAGGAAGGTGTAGAGACTTAACGGCAGCCGCCTAAAGCCGTAGGCTATGGTGAAGAGAAAGTCCAGCTCACAAACTCGTACGAGGTAGCGAAAGCTATAGTTGAGACGAAAATCCTGGGACCCTTACCGGTCGTGCCAGTTCAAGTCTGGCCTCGGGCACCAACTTTAGACAGTGTGAATTATGGAAGTTATTAGTCTTAAAAAAGCAAAAGAAGCCAAGTTTCTGCTGGAAGCGGTGCAAAAGACTGGCTCCCCAGAAAGCACCTTGTCAGACGTTCTAAATGCTCTTCAAAGGCTTGAAAAATCAGCCAAAACTACCGATAAGCAACCGTTATGGCGGGAAAAAAATCAGTAGAAAAAGAGCAATTAGCAGATCGGGATTATATAAATTCCTACTTTGTGAAGAGACCCCCTAAAGATTACGTTAAAGGGTATCGAATAAGCTTTTCGATCATTCAAAAATCTGTAAATTCCAAGGGTGAGATTCTTTCAAGAAAAACAATCAAAACAGATACCATCAAGAAGATAAATCAAGACCTCATTGCTAAAAGATTGAGTTGGGATGATGCAAATCGGCTTATTAACGAAATTAAAGACAACTTACTTAAACAAGATAAAAAACTGAGAGGACAACTTTTAACACATTCAAAAAATGAATTGTGGATGAACAAGTACATTGAGAAAGTTTACTCATATAAGAGAAAAAAGACTTTAAAAGATTGGGATTCAGCTAAAAATGAAATAACCCGAGCATTTGTTGCTCTGGGTGATCTAGATTTGGCCACTGCTACTCAAGACGAAATCGAAGAACAAATTGATAAGCATTGTGCAGGTAATATTAAAAGAAGTAGAAATGTTACCAAAAAGCTTAATTCAGTGCTGAGATCTGGAGTTGTGAGAACTGACATACACAAACTATCTTACTCTAAAAAGCCCGAACGAATTGTTAGGTATGTTACTCACTCTGAGCTAAAAGGTTTGGTTACGTATATTAAATCGAATGTTGATAAGTCAGAAATTATTGGGGGACTCACAAGAGATGAGTTCATTTCCCTTATACAGACACTTTATTATTCAGGTCTCCGTATTGGTGAGGCATTGGCAGCTTGTAAGAGGAACTGGGACTCTAAAGAAAGAGTATTCCACGTGCTCCATCAACTCGACAGAAAAGGAAATAAGCGACTTCCTAAAGGTGACAAAACAAGGAAGACAGTGATTCCTAAAATTGGAGCTAAAGCTTTCCAGTCTTGGTTGGAAGTTAAAAATAAATCTAAAGTTGATTCAATAAAGATTTCGAAAACATTAAAGAAGTATTGTAAAGCCCATTTTGATGATGAGACTAATCATCTGTCTTGCCATGATCTTCGTCACAGTTTTGCAAATTACCTATTAAAAGAATGTGGATTTACTATGCAGGCAACGGCAATGCTATTAGGAAACTCAGTGGCCGTCTGTGAAGAGTATTATTATCATTGGAAACCACATGATGAGACGCTTAAATTTATTTCTGAGAAAACTGGGTAAGAAAACCCCAGAGGTAGGAGCCCCTGGGGTCAATGTAGATAGGAGTGAGCTTTCGCTCTGGTTAATAATTAGTCCATTGCCGAATAAAAAATAAGATGATTGCCGTTTCCTGTGTAAGTATAATTTCCAGCTCCTGGGTAAGTTATATTACCAAGTATTGAAAACACACCAAGAGTTGTTCCACCTGAACCATCGTCAACACCTTCAAAAAATACTTTTATGGATTTAACATTAAACTCATCCGTACCCATAAAAGCATAACCGCCTTCATAGCCAAGAGAGTAACGGTCTGGGGTATCAAACTCACTGCCTCCAGATCCATAGCCCCAATCGTATTTCAGGGTAGAATTTTGAGATAAAAGATAAGTGTTATTTGTACTTCCACCATCAATAAGGAAGCCAGTGTATTGGCCATACGAATCTGGGAAATTACTTTCTATTACATCAACAGAAAATAGAACATAAAGACTTGTTCCATAAATCATAATCCCAAATTGGTCATTTGCAGCCAGCTCTTGAGAGTTATCTAAATCAAGAATTCCGTTATCACAAGTAGCCTCAATTTCATCTGTGGCTGAATTGATTTGGGCTGAATTACAAAAGCCAGCATTACAAGTTATATTAAGCCCAAGACCTGTCACAGACACATCGTTGTGGCTCACTGTAACCCCTAAAACAAGAGGTTCATTATTATAGCCCTCTTGTATGGCTATGAACTTCCGCTCCGTATAGGCCCCACAGGAGGGCTCATAGACTCCAAAAGCATAGTCTCCAAATCCAGCATCAGTAACACCAATTTTTAGTTTATTTTCGACCTGAATAGTTTCAGTTTTAAACTCAGAAATATCTGGTTGACCTAAAAGAAAGTCTCTAGTGTACCATCCAGAAAAGGTTGAAGAACCTCCTCCACCTGATCCATATTCACATTCGCCTATAAACCCATAATTAGTAGCCGTGGGGTCTTGGCAAACAGTTATGTCTCCGGGGTCCGTAGAAGCATCACTAGAGCTGCCTCCTCCGCCTTTACACCCAAGCAGGGCGAGACTTAAGACTAGTGTAATAAGTAAATTTTTTTTCATACCTTCTCCCATCTATTCTTTAACATTTCTTTTAAAGTTTGAATTTCGAGTGCTTTTTGTTTGCTGGTTACTTTTAAATTTACTTTGTCCCCAAGTTCTTTTTTAAGATTCTCAAAACACTCAAGGTTATCAGGGTGCCCAGTGGCTATGATAATTGCTTTTAATTGAATTCTCGCCTTTACGATTTCTCGAATTAGATCGCATCCATTGAGGCCAGGCATATCGTGATCAGTAATTAGATATGTGACATACTCGGTTTTCAAGATATCAAGAGCCTCTAAGCCATTATTTGCTGTCAATACCTTATAGGGTCCAGCCTCTTGATACTGAAACTTCATATAGTTAAGGTATTCCTTTAAATCGTCGGCAACTAAGACCGTATCTCCAGCATCACTGACCATCTTTATTCACCTTTACTTTCTTTATCGTTATTTCATATAAGCCAGTGTGAATTTCAGATTTATCTAAAATGTCTTCTATTAAGTGTTGTGGATCGTCTTCCCCAAAAAGAAGATAATGTAGGGATATATCAAAGTAATTAGCAAGTTTCTTAAGGTGCCTTGGATCTCTAGGAATTCTTCCAGACTTACCAATCCATTCTTGAATAGTTTTAGGAGATACAGAAATGGCTTTAGCTAACTCTTTTTGGGTTAACTCATTTCTTTTACATAAACTCTGTAGTATTTCACCAAAACTCTTTTTCATAACTTTTTTAATTATTAGTTTCTTTTCCATGTTATCGTCCCTAAAATTAAACATCATAAGTTAAGACCGAGTTGCTTCCGCTTATACCTACAAAGTCAGGTTTGCTTCCTGAATTACTTCTTTCCGTATCTGCCCCAGGTTGATTCATTGCGAGCAGTTCTATAAAAAGCGGTTTCAAGCC
>JAGRAG010000046.1:0-8865 GCA_020435025.1 Bdellovibrionales bacterium
TATTACAGGTGAAACCCCTAAAGAGGCCCTCCCCGTTTTAAAAAAGGCACGAAAGAATCATTTAACTTTTACGGTCGATCTTCTGGGTGAAACCACCCTTTCTGAAAAAGAGGCACTGGAATATCAAAATCGCTACTTGGAACTCATGCAGTGGCTTCTCAAAGACTCTGCAAAATGGGATGACAGCCCGTTGTTGGATACGGATGATTTGGGACCTATTCCTAAAGTCAACGTTTCTGTAAAAGCCTCCGCTCTTTATTCTCAGATGAGCGCTAAAGCCTGGGAAAATAGTCTTGCGGAAGTCAAAACTCGATTGCGACCGATCTTTCAATTTGCAAAAGAAAATTTTATTTTTATCAATATCGATATGGAGTCTTTTGACCACAAAGATTTGACTCTTCAGATTTTTAAAGAGCTGATTTCCGAGCCTGATTTTAAAGACTACCGACATTGGGGAATTGTAATTCAGGCCTATTTAAGAGATTCCTACGATGACATCACAGATCTCGTTCAGTTCGCCAAAGAGCGCGGAACACCCTTTACCGTTCGCCTGGTAAAAGGCGCCTACTGGGACTACGAAACCATTCACAGTGATCAGCAACGATGGGAAGTTCCTGTATATACAAACAAAGCCGAATCTGATTGGAATTTTGAATGCTGTGCCCGATTGATACTCGATCACCACCAGAACATAAAACTGGCCTTGGGGTCTCACAACGTAAGATCTATTTCGGCTACGATGATTTATGCCGAAGCATTAGGCCTACCCAAAGCAGCCCTAGAGATACAGATGCTTTATGGAATGGCCGATCCCATTAAAAAAACCTTGGTGAATGAAGGCTATCGTGTTCGCGAATATGCCACAGTTGGAGAGCTGATTCCTGGTATGGCTTACCTAGTCCGTCGGCTTTTAGAAAATACTTCTAATGAATCCTTTTTACGTTCCAAGTTTTCAGATGGCGTAGACTCTATGACTCTCTTAAAAAATCCTGGTGAGAATTTAACAGAGTCGTCGCCCCTTCCTCCTACAAAGCCTGGACAGTTTTACAATGCCCCTCTTTTAGATTTTACCAAAAAAGAAAATCGTAAAAATTTTGAAAATGCCTTAGAGGCCGTGCGTGCCACCTTTGGACAGACTCGTCCGTTAGTCATCAATGGCAAAGAGATCACCACGGGACAGATTTTAGAAAGAGAAAACCCTTCGCATCCCCAAGAGATCGTTGGAAAAGTTCATCTAGCCAGCAACATTGAAGCGGAACAAGCTATTAAAGCAGCCCATGTCGCATTTGCTAGCTGGAAAAAGGAACCTGCGGAAAAACGAGCAGAGCTAATAGAAAAGCTCGCGCAATTGATAGAACGAGACCGTTTAGAGCTGGCGGCCTTAGAAGTCTATGAGTCGGGAAAACCGTGGGTCGAAGCCGATGGCGATATTACAGAAGCCATCGATTTTTGTAGGTACTATGCACGCGATATGCGAAAACTAGCGCAAAGACAGCGGGTCGGTGGTGTTTCTGGTGAGGTTTCTTTATATCAGTACATTCCTCGAGGAGTCACATTGGTGATCGCGCCATGGAACTTCCCTTTAGCCATCTTAACCGGAATGGTCTCCGCTGCGGTTGTGACTGGTAACACTGTGGTTATGAAACCAGCTGAACAGAGTTCGCTCATTGCCTATGAACTGATGCGGCTTTTTAAAGAAGCCGGCTGTCCAGATGGAGTTGTGAATTATCTTCCGGGGCTGGGAGAAGAGGTTGGTGAGTACTGCACAGGACATGCTCTCGTTGATACCGTTACTTTTACTGGTTCAAAGGCCGTGGGACTGCATATTTTGGAAAAAGCCGGAAAGGTTATGGGCGGACAGGTTCATCCCAAAAAATGCATTATTGAAATGGGTGGTAAAAACGCCTTGATTATCGATAGTGACGCGGATTTGGATGAAGCCGTAGCCGGTGTCATCTATTCCGCGTTCGGTTTTCAAGGACAAAAGTGTTCGGCGTGCAGCCGGGCCATCGTTTTAGATGAAATCTACGATCGTTTTATTGACAGATTGATCGAGTCCACGCGAAGCATTTATGTCGGGTTCTCGGAAGACCCCAAATCTTATATGGGGCCGGTTGTCGATAGAGAAGCTCACACTCGTATCTTGTCTATGATAGAAAAGGGCAGACAAGAATCCCAATTGCTTTACCAAGGGGACGTACCTCCTGAAGGCCATTTTGTTCCTCCAACTATTTTTGGCGACGTCGATCCTAAAAGTTCTTTAGGCCAAGATGAAATTTTTGGTCCGGTATTGGCTGTTATCCGGGCTCAAACCATCGATCATGCCATCGAAATTGCCAATGGAACCGAATATGGATTAACCGGCGGGGCTTACTCTCGAAGTCCGATGAATATTGAAAAAGTAAAAAATGAATTGGATGTAGGGAATCTTTATATAAATAGAAGCATCACCGGGGCTATGGTGGAGCGCCACCCATTTGGAGGCTTCAAAATGTCTGGCGTTGGCGAGAAAACAGGCGGACCGGACTACATCAAACAGTTTATGCACGCGAAAGTGGTCACCGAAAACACCTTGCGCAGAGGCTTTGCACCCAGTGAAGAGTCCTAATTCTATATCTAAAAACCAACTGTCGGCTGCCTATCGTGGAATAGCTCCCGACGAACACGGCCGTTGTTTTTAGGATTTGTTAACAATAGGAAGCATGAATGGATTATTCACCTTACATACTAGGGCTTGATATCGGGGGCACGAAAGTCGAATCGGTTTTGGGTCGGCTCTCTATTCAATCATCTTCCAAGGCTTTACCATTGGGAAACGGAACTTTGTATTTTGAAGAGTTGGATCGTCGTCGCATTCCTACGGAACGACACTTAGGTTACGAATTGGTGGTTGAAAAAGTCTCAGAAATGATCCGTTCTCAGTTACGGGACATTTCTGTTTCACTCCGTGAGCTTCCGGTTATCGGAGTGGGACTACCTGGGACTGTCGATCCTAAAACACAAATCATGCTCAATGGAAATTCGCAGATATTTATTGATAAGAACTTTGTTCAAGATTTAAAAAAAGAACTTTCTTGGTCAGGATCTATTTATATTAACAACGATGCCAACTGTTTTGCCTTTGCAGAACTTGTCGCTGGATGCGGTAGTGCCTACAAAGCAGAGTTCAATGTTTCTACTGATGAACAAGTTGGGATAGGCATTATCCTCGGAACCGGATGTGGCGGAGGGTTGGTCATAAACCGAGAGATCTTTTCAGGCCAAGGCGGCGGCGGTATGGAGATCGGTCACTCGGTTCTCGTTCACAACGGTCGAGAGTGCTACTGTGGTAGGAAAGGCTGTGCGGAACAGTATCTCAGTGGCTCGGGCCTTACTCTTTCACATCCTCAAAAGCTTTCTGGGCCTGAGATTTTTCGTCTAGCAGAGCAAGGCCACCAAGAGTGCCTAAATATTCTTAAGCAGTACAAAGAGCTCTTGGTGGAGTTTATAACTAATCTCTCTAATATTTTTGATCCCCATTGGGTGGTTCTAGGGGGTGGATTGAGCAATCAAGACTTTCTTTATCAAGAGTTAGAAAATCAAGTCGCTCAGAAGACTTTCTTACCTAACACCTCTCCCAGGATATATAAAAACACCCTTGGTGATTCCGCAGGAGTTTATGGAGCTATTTTTTGGGCCAATAGATGTTGCCAAAAGGAGTCTAGATAAGATGATTCGTGGTGTTTGGAGTCCCGTCACTCGGCTTATAACAATTTGTTGGCTCTTACTTTTTTCTGGCTGTTGGACGCTCTGTCCAGCTCTTGCGAAGATTCCCTCGACAAACTCACTAAATATTTGGACCTCCTCTGAAAATGTCAAAAAGGCACTCGAGCCTTCTGTGGCGCAGTTTCAAAAAGATTTTAATGTCAGCGTAACGATCGATGTTCTGAACAAAGATTTAACCACTCAGTTTAAAACGGCGGCTATTTCAAGCAAAGGCCCTGACATTCTCTGTTGGGCCCATGATGTCGTTGGCGAACTTGCCGAGTCTGGTCTTATAGAGCCACTGAATGTCCCACCAGATTTAAAAAATGAATTCTTACCCGTCGCTCTAAAAGCATTTACTTACAAAAATCGTCTTTATGGTTATCCTTATGACTTAGAGGCCGTGGCTCTTATTTACAACAAGAAGTTCGTTTCAGAAGCCCCTAAAAACCTGACGGAACTTGTCGAATTGGCGAAGTCGATACAATCTAAAAACAAAAATACATTTGGGTTTCTATTTGATATTAATAACCTTTTTTTCACCTTCCCCATTCTTTCTTCAAATGGCGGTTATATCTTTAAGGACAACGACGGACAGTTAGATGTCAATGACATCGGGATTAACAATATCGGTGCGATTAAAGCGGGTGAGTTTCTTCACTCTTTGGTTAAACAAGGTGTTGTTCCCCCATCCACTGATCGGAATATCGCTTTTAATAAAATGAAAGCTGGAGAGTTGGCCTTTACCATTGACGGTCCTTGGGCTCTTAATGACTTGCGAAAAAGTGGGATCTCATATGGAATTTCACCGATTCCCCCTCTCTATGGTGGAGTGAGTCGTCCTTTTGTTGGCGCTCATGGTTTTATTGTAAGGCGCTCCAGTCCTAATAAGTACTTGGCCAAAGAACTCATAGAAAAGTATTTGGTTTCTAAAACCGGCATTCACAGACTTTTTAAGGAAGATCCACGCGGTCCCAGCCGGCAAGATGTTCTTAACGAACTGGCTGGCCAACACCCAGATCTGATGAATTTTATGGAAAGTGCTCGTGTCGGTATTCCTATGCCTAATGTACCTGAAATGGGCTCCGTGTGGGTGGCCGTAGGGGGGGCTTTGAGTTTGATTAATATGGGGAAATCATCGGTGAACGAAGCCTTAACACAAGCACAGAGACAGATTGAGAACAATGTGTCTAAAAG
Source organism: Bdellovibrionales bacterium (assembly GCA_020435025.1). Lineage (GTDB taxonomy): Bacteria > Bdellovibrionota > Bdellovibrionia > Bdellovibrionales > UBA1609 > JAGRAG01. The sequence goes on from JAGRAG010000046.1 coordinate 4,942, forward strand.
CCAACTTTAGAGGCCCCGCTCCATACGCCCATTAAAAATGGTTTAAAAAGTGAGCCCATATATAGTCAGGCCGCCAAAAGCCGAATCGCCCAGGAATGAGGCTCATTCGGTTCCCTTTTTTCTCCCAATTCATTTGCTTCAGTTGCGGATAAAACCTTGAATCTTCGTACATTATGAGGTTTTAATGCACGTTTGATTTGGAAGTAAACCCTATCCTCATATTGCTAGAAATCTGTGAACAATGCTCATGATTTCAATATTTCGTAAATGGGAATACGGGCACTCACTATTAGATAAACTCTTTGTTTAAGGAATACCTATGAGCTCTTTCAACCTGCCCGATAAGTTACAAGATCTCTCTCTGATGGCCCAAAACTACTATTGGAGTTGGAGCCAAGATGTGTGGCCACTGTATGAGCGACTCTCGCCAGAAAAGTGGACAGACACTAGGAACCCTGTCGCTTGTCTGCAGTCGGCTTCACCAAATGCTTTAGAGCAGCTCGCAGGGGATCCAGAATATGTCTCTCTCGTAAAGAAAAAAGGCGATGCTTTTCGAAAGTACCTTAACGAGCCCAATACTTGGTATGCGAAAAACTTTGCAAACACTTCGACGGAACTGATCGCATACTTTAGTGCCGAATTTGGAATCCATGAAGCTCTTCCCATTTACAGCGGTGGATTGGGTGTCCTAGCCGGAGACCATGTGAAGTCCTCCAGCGACCTTGGAGTGCCCATGGTTTTTGTCGGGCTTTTTTACAGCGAAGGCTACTTCACCCAGCAGATCGATAGTCAAGGTCAGCAACAAGATGTCTACGCTTTCCAAGATCCACAATCCATGTCGCTCTCACTCATGAAATCAGATAGTGGCAGTCCACTAAATGTCTCGGTGAAAATTGCCGAAAGAAATGTGGATCTCCAAATCTGGAGAGCGGAAGTGGGAAGAAACAGTCTTTATCTATTGGACTCCAATATTGATACCAATAGTACAAACGATCGCCAGTTGACTTCTCGTCTTTATGGAGGCGATCGCGAGATGCGTATCGCTCAAGAAATCATTCTTGGGATTGGTGGAATCCACGCCCTTAAAGCCCTGAAATTAGAACCCACGGCTTTTCATATGAACGAGGGACATTCCGGCTTTTTCCAACTACAGCGTGTTTTGAATACTATGTCTGAAAAGCAAGTCAACTTTGAGGAAGCTCGCCTTCTCTGTTCGGCCAACTGCTTATTTACAACTCACACACCCGTTCCTGCAGGAAACGAAACCTTCGAATTGCCACTCATTCACAAGTACTTCTATCAATACGTCAAACAGCTAGATATCTCTTGGCACCGCTTTTTAGAACTGGGGCTTGTCAGTGAAAAAAGTGATTACAAGTATTTTAGCTTAACTGTCTTTGCTTTGAATTTTTCCAGATTTTACAATGGTGTCAGTGAACTCCACGGTCGCATTGCCAAAAAGATGTGGCGAAGCCTCTGGAAAGATGTTCCGGAAGTCGACAATCCCATCTCTCACATTACCAACGGCGTTCATGTTCCGACCTGGACCTGTCTTGAATTTAAAAATCTCTTTGCCCAAGAACTTGATGAGGATTGGATCTCCCATCTCAGTGATCAAAACTTTTGGGACAGAATCAGAGAGATTCCTGATGCCAAGATTAAAAACATTAAAATTGAAAGAAAGAAAAAATTAATTCAGTTGGTTCGACGTTTGATGGCCGAGCAACTCCATCGAAATGGTGAAAGTCCTAATGCCATTTCAGAAGTAAAGGACTTCCTTGATGAGAACGTTCTCACAATTGGATTCGCTCGACGATTTGCTACTTACAAACGAGCCACGTTGATTTTCAAAGATGAAGAGCGTCTTGCAAAGATTGTCAACAACCCCGATCGCCCAGTACAATTCATCTTTGCCGGCAAAGCCCATCCAGCAGATATTCCTGGCCAGGAATTTATCAAAAAGATCTATCAGATTTCCCGCAAACCAGAATTCAAAGGCAAGATTGTTATCTTGGAAAACTATGATATGAATATTTCTCGCCATATGGTTTCCGGTGTAGATGTCTGGTTGAATAACCCACGTCGGCCTATGGAGGCCAGCGGAACCAGTGGCCAAAAAGTTCCCTTAAATTTTGGAATCAATTTTAGTGTTCTTGATGGTTGGTGGCGTGAAGGCTACGATGGAAAAAATGGCTGGACCATCGGCAAAGAAAAAGACTACCCTTCCGATGACGTTCAAGATCTCGAAGATGCCAATGATTTCTATTCAACCTTAGAAGAAACTATTATTCCTCTTTACCTGAGCACCAGTGATTCCGATAACTGGATTACCAGAACTAAAGAGAGCCTGATAAGCAACATTGCCCGCTTCAGTACCTATCGAATGGTTCAAGATTACACGCAAAAATTCTATATTCCGGCCATTAATTATGGGAAGTACTTTTCCATTGAATCTAATAAAGAGCACATGGATGCTTACATTAAAACTCGACGTTTTTTAAGACGCAACTGGGGGGCTGTTACTTTTACGAATGTAAGTCTCTCAGGAGCCGTAGCGGAAGCCCCTTCGAAGTACCCGGAGTACAAACTAACCCCTTCTCATCATACCGAATTTCCCGTTGATGATACCCTGCCGGGTCGTGTTTTCGAAACAGTTCAATCAAAAATTGAGATCTCAGCCTATTTGGGAGAAATGACTCCTGAGCATGTTAAAGCGGAAATCGTTGTGACTGACAGTGAAAAGCGCGATGAGATTTCTTATATGGAGATGAATGTTACGGATCGTGACGATCGCGGCTGCTATACGTTCTCTGCGGATTTTGCATCTAAAGACAAATCAACAAAGCGATTGCGCATCCGACTTGTTCCAACTATGCCTCACTTACAAAATAAGTTTGAGTTTGGATATACCGCCTGGCTATAGAGGTCTTTATGTCCTATCAATTTCCACGGGCGTCCGGAGTCCTTTTAGCCATCTCTTCTCTTCCTTCTAACTTTGGAGTGGGAGACTTGGGGCCAGATGCCTACCGATTCGTCGATCGTCTGAGTGAAGCACAACAGAGCTATTGGCAGGTGCTTCCTATTAACTACTCCGCTAGTCGTGATGGATGCCCTTACTCCTGTTATTCGACATTTGGGTATTACCCCATTTTAATATCGCCCGAGAGACTCTCCCAGTGGGAGCTTGTCGACAAACATGAGGTGGACCTCCTTCGACTTTCCGACGATGCAGACGGTAACACGTGGACCCATTATGAAGCTGTCCTTCAATCTAAAAAAGTGCTGTTTCAAAAGGCTGTTGAGAGATTTCAAAAAAACCAACATCACTTTCTAAAACGCAGTTATGACCGGTTCCTGGAGGCACAAGGAGATTGGTGTTTTGACTTGGCCCTCTTTTTAACTTTGACTGAAAAATATGGAGACTCCTGGACCAGGTGGCCCGAAGGAGCCCGAAAAAGAGACCCTGAATTTTTAAAGACCTTTAAGAACGACTTCTTACCTGTTTTTGAATATCATCTGACTCTACAGTTTTTCTTTTACAAGCAGTGGAAGGATTTGCGAAAATACGCCCTTAAAAATAATGTCGCCCTGATTGGTGACCTTCCTATTTTTGTCGCTCATCACAGTCTTGATGTATGGAAAAATCCCGAGTTTTTTAAGTTAAACTCTGACGGAACGATGTCTTTTGAAACGGGGGCACCTCCTGATGAGTTTAACTCAAATGGCCAAAAGTGGAGCACGCCCAATTACAATTGGCAGGCTATGGCAGATGATCAGTTTTCGTGGTGGCGTCGACGCATTCGACATTTATTCGACCATTTCGACATCGTAAGAATTGATCACTTTGTGGGAATGTACAATGTTTTTGAAATTCCCGTGAAAGACAAAACAGCTCGCAACGGCAAGTGGTCTCTTTCGAAGGGC
>JAGRAG010000046.1:8871-12145 GCA_020435025.1 Bdellovibrionales bacterium
TAGAAAATCTTATGAAAGAATTTGCTGACTTGCCCATAATCGCCGAAGACTTAGGCGTGCTAAATGAAGGGGTTGTTAAATTAAGAGACGATTTTTGTTTACCCACTATGCGTGTGATGCAATTCGCTTTTGGAAGTGGCTTGTGCAATGATCATCTCCCCAACAACATCCCGCAAAATGCTGTCGTCTATACAGGAACTCATGATAACAACACATTGTTAGGCTGGGCCACCGATTTACTTAAACACAAACAATTAGAAGAGATTGATTTCATCTTAAAAACATTGAATATAGAAAACTTAAAAGAAATCGTCTGGCCCATGATTGCTTTTGCTTTTTCTTCGAAAGCACATACGGCTATTGTGCCCTTACAAGACATTATGGAACTGGGTAGTGACGCCCGTTTCAATATTCCCGGAACCACTGACCGGAACTGGGGCTGGAGATTTCGTTGGGAGGATTTCATTGCCACTTCCTTTCGTCGACTACAGACCTTGACTGTAGACTCGCAAAGACTAGGTGGGGTATGACTAAAATCAACTTTAGCCTTGGCTTATTCTTAACGGCATTGAGTCTATTAGCTGGAGTTTCAGTTTATTTCTTAATTTCTGGTGGATATTTTATTGTCACTGGAATTGTCGCTCTTCTTTTTTTGGGAACGCTGTTCATCTTTTTAAAAAAAGACCTTCTGCACTATCGATTCATGTATCCAGGTCTTGTGACATTTTTTCTTTTTATGATCCTCCCGATCTGTTTTTCAATTTATGTGGGCTTTACCAATTTAAGCACGGGACACTTTCTTTCTCCTCAACAAGTCCACCGATTGCTATTAGAAGAAAAGTGGTTGGCTGATACCAGTTCCGTTTCGCCCTTTCTGCTATATAAAAATAATGATCAATACACCATCGTGGTTAAAACTGCCGATGCGGTCTCCTATCAAGGGACTTTTTCCCTTTCTCAAGAAGATAGCTCGGTTTCCCTCGACATCACGGGAAACCCTCCGCAGTCCCTATCTCCATTGCCGACCGCAGAGGTCTTTGCCGAGCGCAAAGAATTAGAACGATTCGAATGGCAGCTCCCTTCCGGAAAGACCCTTCGCTATTTTCGATCCGATCAGTTAGCTGATCTTCGCCCTCGATTTAAAGAAGTCTCATCCTCCGAGCTACTGGAGATCGAAAGTCAAGTGCTCTTCAAAGCCGATCCTGAAAAAGGGCAATACCGGTCGTCTGAAGGAGATAGTTTAGCGCCAGGATTTTATGTGAATATTGGCCTGCAAAACTTTAAAACGATCTGGACCTCCCCACATATTCGAAGCTCCTTTTTTAAAGTCTCTTTGTGGACGTTGATTTGGGCCACGGTATCGGTGCTTTCTACTTTTTGTTTAGGGATGATTTTGGCTTTGTTTTTAAACGACCAAAAATTAAAAGGAAAAAGGCTGTATCGAGTGCTGCTGGTCGTGCCCTACTCCATTCCGTTTTTCATATCCGCCTTAATATTTAAAGGCATGCTCAATCAAGATTTTGGTGTCCTTAATGAAGGATTAAAGCATCTTGGAGCACCCGCCATCCCCTGGCTGACCGATCCTTTTTGGGCGAAGATATCGGCCCTGACTGTGAACTTGTGGCTGGGATTTCCATACATGTTTTTATTAATTACGGGAATCTTACAGTCCATTCCCAAGTCTCTTTATGAAGCCGCCTCCATCGATGGGGCCAATCGCTGGCAATCTTTTCGTAGAATCACCTTACCTATGATTCTATCGGCCATCACTCCGTTACTGATTGGGTCCTTTGCGTTTAATCTGAATAACTTTGTTGGCATCTATTTACTGACTGGCGGTGGCCCTCCCATTAAAAATGCGATCACACCGGTCGGTGAAACTGATATTTTAATTTCCTATACTTATCGACTGGCTTTTGAAGGATCTCAAGGTCAGGATTTTGGACTGGCAAGTAGTATTTCTCTTTTTATCTTTGTCATTATAGCTCTGTTAACTTTGGTCAATTTCAAGCTTTCAGGAATGATGAATCCTCAGGAGGTGCGTTGATGTCCGCCAGTTATCAGCACCGCCGGCAAGCCATGGTTCAGCTCAGCAAACACCTTTTGCTGATGACGTTCATTCTGCTTATTTTGTTTCCCGTACTTTATATTTTTAGTATGTCTTTAAATCCCAATGTTGGAATTGGAGCCGATTTCATTCCCGAGTCATGGACACTGAATCATTGGCGCTTTCTTTTTGGAATTCCCTTTTCAGATCCTGTAACAGGAAAAGAAGTTCTTTCTAGTTTTCCTATCTTAAAGTGGTTTTTTAACAGTTTAAAAATTTCTGCTATTTCCGCATTACTTATGCTCACCCTATCCACAACGTCGGCCTATGCCATTTCCAGGTTTCGATTCAAAGGCCGACAAACATCTATATTAGCTTTGATGATCATTCAGATGTTTCCAAATATTATGGCTATGGTGGCTTTTTATTTAATGTTGGATTTTATTGGTCAATATCTTCCATGGCTTGGTACCGACACTCATTGGGGTTTGATTCTTGTTTATATGGGCGGAACACCATTTAACATTTGGCTGATTAAAGGCTACTTCGACACCATTCCCAAGTCATTAGAGGAATCGGCTATGATGGACGGATGCAGCCACTTTCAAACGTTCTATAAAATCATCCTCCCCTTATGTGCTCCCATTTTAGCTGTCGTCGGTTTACTGACATTTATCAACACTTTTTCCGATTTCATCCTCCCGTCGATTCTTCTAAAAAGCCAAGACCAATTGACCTTTGCTGTCGGTATACAGATCTTTATATCCGAAGGCTTTGCGGGACGCTGGGGACCATTTGCTGCTGCTTGCATACTAGGAGCCTTTCCCATCTCCGCAGTGTTTTTCACCATTCAAAAATATATTGTCTCTGGTCTTTCGGTGGGAGCCACCAAGGGATAGCACATGTAGCAGTCGCTAAAGACCTAAACGTCGTACCGCTCATTTTTAAAGACCGATCGTTTTTGCTTTGCCGGTTACCGAATCGAAAAAATGAGCAAACTCAAGTTTAAACACCACTTCGATAGGGTCATTCACCTTGGGAAGATCTTCGAAACACATTCCTGCGATTTCACCAATACAAGGTGAATTACCAATTTTTAGATGCAGAAAAGCATTTTTTCCCAAAAGCTCTGCAAACTCAAAATGAGCCGTTGCACAGTGTTCACATTCTGGTTCATTTTCTCTAAGGTAAATATCTGAAGGACGAATTCCCATAATCAATTTTTCT
>JAGRAG010000047.1 GCA_020435025.1 Bdellovibrionales bacterium
GCAAAGAAAGTCGGCCTGAGCGCCATAGGTCCCCGCCAAAATGATTAATGCCTGTAGTAATTTAGTAAATTTCATAAGTCCCCCTTTTTGGATGTATTTATTGTTGCTTCTTATGTACGGATTATTTTAATTTAAGTAAAATTAATTGATTTTATCTTTTAATTAGTTTATCTAATCATGATGAGTCTTTCATCCATCTACCTAGATGCCTTTTTTGTCTGTGCTAAGTGGGGGCACTTTACAAAAGCGGCCTCTGAGATTCACATCACGCAGTCGGCTCTTTCACAAAGGATTGCCAAACTTGAAGAAGAGTTGGGCACCACGCTTTTTATACGTAGCAAATCAGGTATCGAACTAACTCCTGCTGGCCAAGAGCTTTTACACTACTGCTTAGCCAAAGACTCTCTGGAATCCGAGTGCATAGATCGTATCCGTGGAACCAACAAAGATCAGTTAACCGGTGTTATTCGCATTGGTGGATTTTCCTCCGTCACTCGATCCGTCATTTTGCCCGCTTTGGCCGAACTACTGAATGAAAACCCTCAAGTAAAACTCAATCTCTACAGCAATGAAATGGACCAACTGCCATTAATGCTGAAAAGAGGCGAAGTCGATTACATGGTTCTATATAACGAATGGGTTCGCGATGAACTTGTCACCATGCACCTCGCTGATGAAATCAACTATTTAACTGAAAAAAAAGGCTACTCGGGGCCCAATCTTTTTCTCGATCATCATGAGAAGGATCAAACGACAGCTCTCTATCTAAAAATGAAAAAGTCAAAAGGAAGAATGGAGAGACGGTATCTCGATGATGTCTATGGACTAATTGATGGTGTCAAACTGGGCATTGGAAGAGCCGTACTTCCCTATCATTTGATTAAAGATGAAAGATCCATCAAAATTGTCGATAAAAAAACAGCTCTTTCTTTTCCCGTCTATCTCCATTATCTCCACCAACCCTTTTACTCTGATCTTCACAAAGCCGTGGTCGAGGCACTCACCTTAAGATGTCCTAAGATTTTAAAAACCTAAGTCGTTCACTCTAATTGATTCTTTTCAATCTAGTAAGAATGTCTTTTCTACTTAATAAAAAGATCTATCGTTTGCAAAACCAAAACAATACCAATAAGAATCGGAATGAAGTATTTAGTACAGGCTCGCCACAAATGATAGATCTCAATCGACGAATGATCGTCTCTGGTTACAAAGTGTTCTTTAACGAGATGCTCTTTGATCTGGCTGGTCGCAATCCAGCTGATAAGAAGAGCGGCAATTGGCAAAAACCAATTGACCACCAACTTATCAAGCCAGCCCAGCACTCCATCTCCGCTCAGAGTCAAACCACTAAATAGTGTGGACGAAAGGGCTGGAAACAACGCCACAACAAAAACAATCACTCCGGACCAGAGAGAGGCTTGCTCTCTCGATACAGCTCTCTCATCACGTAAGTTTGCGACAATGGATTCAAAAAGAGCAATACTCGCCCCTAACGCTGCTAAGTAAAAACAGAGAAAAAAGATGATTCCGTAAAGTAAACCTCCAGGAATTTGTAAAAAAAGTTGCGGCACGACATCAAAAAAAATTGTGAGAGGGCTGACAATGCCTCCAACTTGGAAAACAAGAGGAAAAATAATGATACCGGCAAAAAAAGAAATGATAGAATCTAAAACGGTTATATGGAATCCTGCAAAAGGCAGGTCGGTTCGTTCTCTCAAATAGCTTCCAAACGTCACAAGAGTTCCAAATCCGACACTCAGAGTAAAGAGCACATGCCCTAAAGCATTAGCAAAGGTCGTAAGGGTCAATTTCGAAAAGTCAGGATATAACATAAACCGCAAGGCTTCTTCACTTCCTTCTAAAGATAATGATTTACCAATGAGAACGATCAGTAAGATAACAAAAATAGGCATCGTCAAACCCAAAACTCGTTCAACACCCTTTTCAACCCCTTGACGAACAATAAGTCCGACAAAAAGAAGATGACATCCGGTTAACACAACTTGCAGCCAGCCACTGGTACGCAAGTGTATAAAGGCTTCTGAAAGCGGCACATCCAAAAGTTCGAAGTACCCGATTAGAAATTGGGTAAAAAGATAAAACACCCAGCCACTAATCACCGCATAATAAGAAAGCACCGCAATCGAAAGGAAAACAGTCAACTTACCGATCTTTGAAGGATTTAAAAAGTTTGTCCATTTCGAGCTAGTTTCTGGAAGCTCTCGAATCGAAGAGGTCGACTGGTGAACCCCCAGCAGACTTCTTTGAGTGATTCTACCAATAATCAGCTCGCCAATTAATAACGGTGTTCCGACGACAAAAAGTAAAAAGGCGTAAAGAAGGACAAAGGCACCGCCGCCATTATCAGCCACTACATAGGGAAAGCGCCATAGGCTACCTAAACCAAAAGAAGAACAGATTGCGGCAAAATAAAAGCCAAATCTTGTTTTCCAAAATGATCGCTTCACAAGTTGCGACTCTTCATCACATGCATACGAATCGGAATTCCTTGAAGGTCAAACTGATTCTGTAGCCGCTTTGTTAAAAACCTTCGATAAGCTGGTGTGACGCCTTCGGGATGATTGGCAAACGCAATAAAACTTGGAGGCATCTGCCCTGTTTGCGTCAAATAGTAGAACCTCACATTCCTAGTCTTATAGACCGGTGCCGGAGCTTGGCGGATCACCTCATAAAAGAACTTATTCAGTGACGAAGTGGACACTTTCGTCTTTAGCTTGTCCCAAGTTTCGTCAATTTTTTCAAAAAGTTGATCCACTCCAGAGCCCGTCACGGCACTGGTAAAAACAATGGGGAGGTCTGGAAAGAAGTGAAATTCTCTGGCCACTTTTTCGCGAAACCACAATCGATGCGCTTCCATTGTGGCTTTGGCAACATCTGATTTATTCGCAACAAGAATCACTGCCTTATTTTGCGCCACGATATATTCCGTCAGCTTCGTGTCCTGATCCGTCGGCCCCATAGTCGCATCTACCATTAAAAGAACGATATCGGCCTTTTCAATGGCTTCATGGGATTTGTAAGCAGACAGGATTTCAACGCCGTCTCCCGTTTGATTTCTTTTGGCCTGCTTACGAACTCCAGCAGTATCAACAAGTATGTAGTTCTTGTCTCCACGATGAAACTGAGCTTCAATGGCGTCAACAGTTGTTCCAGCAATATCCGATACGAGCATTCGCTTTTCATCTAAAAGAAAATTACACATGGAGCTTTTGCCCACATTGGGCTTACCAACAATGGCTAAGCGAACCCCTTCTCGGCGGATATTGGCCTGCGTCTCAAGGTGATCTTTGATCCACTCGACGACTTCGTCCACTCCATATCCTTGTTCAAACGAGGTGGCTACCACATCTCGTCCAAACTCATAAAACTCACTGAGCATCAAATCCGCTTCATGAGGTCGATCGACTTTGTTCACCGCAATCAAAAAGGGTTTTCCACTTTCCACAGCGATTCGAACAATGTCTCGATCCTCGGGAACTAATCCTATCCTTCCATCCATCACAACAATTAAAATATCAAGACTCTGAAGCGTTTCGACAACTTGATCACGAATCAGCAGAGAAAAAGTGTCTTTTGCCTCTGTCACCCCTCCCATATCAACCACGTCAAATTGCTGCCCCCACCACTCAGCAGGTTCCACAATGACGTCTCTCGCAACACCTGGCTGATTTTTTACGATCGCCTTTCGCGTATGAGTTAACAAATTAAAGAGCGTCGACTTACCGACATTGGGCCGACCAATGAGTCCGACTCGGGCATTTTTAATCGAGGACGACATAGCCAAAATCCTTCATCATATTGTCTTGCTTCATCCAGTCCTTGCGGACCTTCACATGAAGATCAAGATAGATCTGCCGATCCACAATCTTTTCCAACTCTTTGCGCGCTTCAATGCCAATTTTACGAATGGTTTGCGCTTTCGCACCAACGACCATCGCTCGGTGGCCCTCTTTACTCACGACCACTTCCGCGTAGATTTTTATAATAGGCCCAGCATTTTCAATATATTTAATAACCTTTATGGCTGTTCCGTAGGGAACTTCATGGTGCAGATACTCAAAACACTTCTCCCGAATCACTTCAGCCGCCAGATCTCTCATATTTTGAGTCGTATAGACTTCGGGATCAAACAAAGGAGCTGGGCTATCCGGCAATAATTCCTTTAGCATCGGTAAAAGCTCCGCCAAAACATCTTCTTTTTTATATTTGGTAGAGACCACGACCGAGGGAACACCATAGGTCTCAATTTTATTTTTAAGCTTTAAAATCCGGTGGGCATGTTCTTCTTGATCGGCTTTAGAGATCACGGCCAACCAAGGTTTTCCACTCGCCGCTGTCATTTCTAAGATCTGATCTAACTGCTTGGGATCTTTTTCATCAATATTTAAAATGGCCACCAAGGCATCTGATTTTTCAATCACGTCTTCTAACTCACTTTGCAAGAAAGCATTGATTCCAGACGTGGAGCGAATAGCACCTGGAGCATCAGTGATCAGCACCTGGGCCTGATCATCTGTTAAAATTCCTACCACTCTTCGACGTGTGGTCTGTGGCTTATTTGTGACAATCCCGACTTTTTCACCCAAAAGATGATTCAGCAAACTGCTCTTTCCCGCATTAGGCCGACCGACTAATCCTACAAATCCCGCTTTATAATTCACTTTTTAACTCCAATGCGACCCGAGCGGCATCCTGTTCCGCTTGTTTTTTGCTCTTTCCACTACCCACTGCTAAAACCGTGTCATCGACACGAACTTCAATATAAAAAGTCTTACTGTGATCAGGACCTTCTTCATCTGTGACAAAGTATCGAGGCGTCTTTTTAACCTTTTCCTGAATCTTTTCCTGTAAACGCGTTTTGTAGTCGGTTTCAAAAGAAACCGAAAGATCCATTTGATTGAGACGCTCTTCAAACAACGATTCTAAAAAGGGAGTGACTTCATTATAGCCTTTTTCTCGGTAAAGACAGCCGACGAAAGCTTCAAAAGCGGAAGCGAGAAGACGTGGTTTTTTAGCCCCACCAGTGAGAGCTTCCCCTTTTCCTAAGCGGATGGAATCTGAAAATCCCATCTCTTCAGCTATCTCAGCTAAAGTCTTTTCATTGACCAAACTCGCTCG
>JAGRAG010000048.1 GCA_020435025.1 Bdellovibrionales bacterium
GCGAAAAGATATCTTCTGCGGAGTGTCCTGTCGCCAGTAGCAAGTGATCACCTGCAAAAAATTGTCCGTCGGCCGTATAAAGGCCTTTTATTTTCCTATCAGTGATTTCAAATTCAGTGACTTTACAGTTCAGATGAATCTGACATCCCAACTCCTCTAAGTATTTTCTCATTACGGGCAGAAGTCGACGAATACGGTCAGAACCTACGTGTGGATTGGCAAAGTAGCGTATCTCCTCAGGTGCCCCAAATTGAACCAGCCGATCCAAAACATAAGGGATATGGGGGGATTTGATTCGCGTGATCAGTTTTCCATCTGAAAAGAGCCCTGCCCCGCCTTCGCCAAAACAGACATTGCTTTCGGGATTGAGCTCACCCTGTCTCCAATATTTGGCGATCTCTTTAATGCGTTCCTGAGTCGTGCCACCACGATCAAAAAGGTGACAGGGAATGCCCTGTTCGGCCAAGTTCAAGGCAGCGAAAAGACCGGCAGGACCGGCTCCTACTATAAGAATCGGAGCACCAGAGTACTTGATTTTTTTTTGGTTCGGTAAAGAGTCTTTAATTGACTCTCCCTTGTTGAATAGCTCTACAGAGTAAATCAAATGTGGATCATGACGTCGTCGAGCATCTACGGAGCGTCGTAGAATATGAAAAGAATCCGCCCACGGATAGTTATCGCGGACATAGTCATGCAGCTCCTCATCAAGCTTCAGTTTAAGGTTGTGAACAATCTGACTCATGGCGGAAGAGTAGCATCTTTTCTCGACTTAGTCAGTGCCAACGGATTAATTTGTAATTTTGAAGGGAGAAATGGGCTAGATGTTTATCTTGTGGGTGGTTCCAAAAAACCTTTTAAGTTATTTGGTCGGGTTATTGGTGCATATCCCTTTGCCAGCCCCTTTATCGACTTGGTCGGTTCAGATTTTTGCCAGTTATTACAATATCAATATGGAAGAGGCGGAGCACCCCATAGAAAATCCTCGCTCCATCGGTGAACTGTTTACGAGACGCCTGAAGCCCGGGGTTCGTCCCGTCTCACATGAAGAGATCGTTCATCCAGCTGACTCGGAGCTGACCACACGTGGCTTTATTGAAAACGAAACTATGCTCCAAGCCAAAGGAAAGACTTATTCGGTTTCCGAGTTCTTAAATGTGGAAGGTACAATAGGGAAACAGCATTTAAATTTTTTTCAGGGTGGGGCTTATTTTACCTATTATTTATGCCCGACTGATTACCACCGAGTCCATTCTCCTGTTTCTGGAAAGATTCTTTCGGTGATTCACATCCCTGGAGCCTTGTGGCCCGTGAATGATTGGAGTGTGAATCGAATTGAACGACTTTTCGCTATCAATGAACGAGTTGTGGTGTGGATCGAAACGCAGATGGGTCCCGTTGCCGTCGTTTTTGTGGGAGCCACGAATGTAGGAAAGATGACAATGTCCTTTGATTCAGAAGTCGTCACCAATCGTTTTCTTCAGGGACAGAGGTTTAAAGAAAAACGCTATGGACAGCCTATTGAAATTCAAAAAGGCGAGGAACTGGGGACTTTTCATATGGGAAGTACGGTTGTGGTTCTTTATCCTAAGGGAGTCATCTCAGAAATTCCTGAGAAGCGTCCGTGGAAAACTCAAGTGGGCGAAGGGTTCTTAGAAACCTCATCTTGAGAGATCTAAAGTTATACGAAACTGACAGTTAAATTTATAGGTAGACAAAGTGCATTTATTTTGCTGAGGGTGGGGCTTCTATTTTTTTCACTAGCAGATCAATTTGCGGACTGTTAATGTCAGACAGCTCTTCCAGAAATTGAAACTGGGAATCCAAAGCCATGATTCGAAATGTGTGCATAATATGTCCCGGCCCGTTTCTGTCTGCAAAAGTCGTTTTAAGGCGCTGAGCCAAATGACGAGTTTGCTCGATCGATGCGCGCAGAAACAGCCATCGTTGGCTTGGATTCACTCCTTGATTTTTTAAATATTCGATGCGACGAGAAGGAGTGTCTATATGAGGTTCGATCGTAAACAATATAATTTTAAAGCTTCCGTTGTTCGGTCGTTTGTTTTCCAATTTAGATTCCAGTTTTCGAAGATGGCTGATCGTCATTGGGCATATTCCTTGACAACTTGTGTAAACGAAAGCCACAAAAAAGAAATCTGCATGCAGTGACGAGAGTTTTATATGGTTACCGTTTTGATGCTCCCAAAGAGGTTCTCGTTTACTGTGACCAGCACAGCCGACTAAAAAACCAAATAAAATGTTGCAAATAAAGAACTTTGACATGTATAAGAACTAACACATTCCATCACAACACGGTAGTGATCATTTCAATGAGGTTTGCTCTGATGATAAGAGAGCAACATAAACATCAAACACATTTCATCTTTGGCCAAGGGGCCGATAATCACAGGAGAGGTGGGCACATGACCCATGGCTGGATGCCAACGAGTTGTATCAAACACACATCTCACTCTAAAGGGATCATCTAAATTTAAAATAGCGGGAGTTTTAAAATAGGTTGATTCTTGCCAGTCAACGTCCCATCGATCAATGCACGACAAACACTTATATTTGCCTCCTAACTTATAGCTCAGCTCCACCTGTTTTCCATAGTAGTGCATATGGCCAAGTGTTCCGTAGACTTTGGCCCATTTCCTTTCTTGGCCAATGGGTTTTTTAGATGCGATTTCGCTTAAAAGAACGCGTAGAGGTCCTTCTTCTGATTTTTGTACTCGAGAGGTTCTAGCAGGCATTGAGGAGCCTTCTTCGTGATAGCCGACCGAGTGCCACACTAGGCCATTTAGGTTTTCCTGACGACCGGCTAACTCCATGCGGACTTCAGTGTGATTGCTTCCTTTTATCAGAGTGTTGTTAAAGTGAATCTGTGCAACCATCACTGTGTTCCTGTTGTCAATTTTTATAGCGGTTCCTTTAGGTAGAACTTTAGGCGTCAGACCTTTCACCCAGCCAAATACCAATTCTCTTTTTATTCCTTTGCGGACGACGAAAATGTCATTAATGCAATCCCAACCATCTTCTGGTGTCGCATTGTCGAATTCTTGGAAGATTTTATTAGCATCATCGGAACGGCGGCTACTAAAAGTCCAGACGAGGGCATGGTGTATGAGATTGGGATTGGTTGAAGTAAATTCGTATCCTTTTATGAGAAGATATGGGTTAATGGGTTTTGTTTTATCTATGTGATCGATTTTGAGTATAAAGCATTGATAATTGTCTCCCGTTTTAGTCAGAGGCGGCGTATAGGGCCGCTCCATTTTTGCAATGATATCGGTTTTGATGTTTACTTTTTTTATTGGAGACCGTTTGGGTATAGCTTTGGGGTCGCCTTTTTTAGTGCCCTGGTCGACCCAATCTAAAATGGAAAGTCTCTCTTTAGAATTTAAAAAACGAGTCTCTTTGTTTTCACGACATTCACTTCCTTCAAAATTGTTCCACGGAGGCATTCTTCTTTTTTGCACAGAATCTTTAATCGCTTTTGACCACTGAACAGCCAATTCATAAGTATCAAACTGTGGAAGGGATTTGTACCCTTTAGCTGATCGATTGTGACAAGAAAAGCAGCGCTTATGAAAAAGAGGAAGGACATCTTGATAGTAGGTCTGAGGGGTGCGAATTTGAGCTTTTCCGTGGTCTAAACTTAAAATATACTCTTCAATCAGTTGAATCTCAGGATTGCTTAACGGATGTTTTGGTGGCATATCGCCAGAATCAACGGATTGAAATAGAGGGGATAAAATGGCATCACCTGGATGGATTCGTCCGCTTTCTACGAGATCTTTTTCTTGAAAAGAAATCGGAAAGTTCTGTTCTTTTTTGTTTGGATTGTGGCAGTCGATACATTTTTTTTGCCATATTTTTTGAACTTCATCCCTGAGAGTGTATAGGCTTTTGGAAAAACACAGCGGAGCTATGGATAGACAACAAAGAAGGACGACAGACTGTAATGTCCTAGCAGTTAAGATTTTCTTAGGCACAGAGAGTCCCATAAAATACAGGTTCACATAAACTGAAAAACGGATGGCAAGCCCACTCCCTAATATGTATTCGGTTAGAAAAAATGCGGCAAAAGTAAAGATTCGGGTCAACTATTGGCAAAATCGTATTGAGCTTGTAGTGGACGTTAAAACAGATTCTTTGCATAACACTTTAATTAGAATCAATTCTCATGCCTATGTCAAACGCTTCACTTTGTTTGAACTTTCTATCTATTTTCGCAAATCTCGATCACCATTAATTTGAGAAAAAAAAGAATTTTGAAGAATTCAAAGATTTTGAAAACTTCTATTTTCCAATTAGTAAATCTTGCATTTTTTTTCTGATAAGGAATAATACTTAAATAGATCGGATGCCGAATACGCCGAAAAGAATATGGACTTTCTTATTAAAAAATCAAATGTCCTTTTTCTATTGCTTTCGATTTTTTTGTTTGGGACAGTATTTTTTTTATTTCTAGGAGAGCTAACAAGTCAGATTTTTTTTCAGAAATTTGCTTCTCCAAAAATGATTCATTCAAATGTTTTGAAATTCGATAGCCTATTGGGCTGGTCACAAAAAGAAAGTTTCCAAGACAGGTTTCAAGGTCCTGAATTTTCAATTCAAGTTTCTACGAATCAATATGGAATGCGTGACAATTTCTATCTAACCCAGAAGCAAAAACCTAAAAGAATGCTGGTTTTAGGAGACTCTTTTGCGTGGGGTTGGGGGGTCGAACAAGAAGATATCTTTTCAGAAATATTAGAGAAAAAACATCCAGAATGGGAAATTCTAAATACTGCTGTTCCGGGATATGGTACAGATCAGGAACTGTTGGCTTTGCAAGTAAAGTGGAAAGAGTTTAAACCGGACATTATTTTACTTTTATTTTGTGGAAATGATCTTATCAACAATGTGAATTCTTCACAATATTATATGAACAAACCTCTTTATAGACTTCAAATGGATCATTTGGTAGCGCCCCAAGGAAATGTTCCGCCAGCAAGTGCACATCAATCGGTTTTTCGATTTCTTGCTCGCCATATGATTTTATTAAAGGAAATTTTAGTTGGGATCGAAAGACCAATAAATAAGTTTTTAGACACTCGTATTCCAAAATCTGAAAAAATTAAGATAACTTTAAAACTTTTAGAGAAAATCAATTCGGAATCCAATGCGATGGGAGCTCAATTTATTTTAGTTAGCGTTCCGATGAGAAAGGTGTTTAGGGATAGTTTGTCAATAGCGGCAGAACGTAAAGGGCATCTTTATATGCCATTGGATGAGGCTTTCAGCAACACTGCAACACAATTTCTCTTTGAAGACGGCCATTGGAATAAAGCTGGACACGTAATTGCTGCCAAAGCCATTGACAAGTTTTTTATGGAAAATGACGTTTGGAGATGAGCTGAGCGCTTTTCATCTGAATTAAAGCTTCTGTGATCAGTCCAACAGGAGTTAAACTGAAACTTCCAAAGCAGGGACCATGAAAGATTTAAGTGGATAAGGTGTTCTTCGTGACCTCAAGTTAAAGGCAGTGTATTTTTCTAAAAACTAGAGCCAGGGCTAATTGGCTAAATGGCTTTTGTACATTTGCTTAGCAAACGGTTTCTGGATCTGTTGAATACTCTATCCCAAAAGTCTCTTTGTTCGAATTTTTCTCGTAAGAGACTATCGCTTGACTGTGTCATAGCGATTTTATTTTTCTCTTCTTCCGAGAGATTGTAGGCAATGGCTTTTGTGACTTTGGATTCCGGGTCTAGTAGATAAACTCCAGAACCGTCAAAAGCTAAGAGAGCTCTTCTTTTTGATTTCATAGCTTGTCTTACAAAATGCAAAGAGTCTTCATCGATCAAGGCGACTTGATTGTTGAGAAAACTCCTACGAAATTGTCGACGAAGAGTTTTGGAGCTGTAGTTGAACCACGAATGTGGAACAGTTGGTCGGCTCTGTCGGCGAAAGTGGTCCATTATAAGTGTCATTCCAGCTTTCAATTTTCCATAAGGGTTGTTGTGCTGTGCTAAAGTCTTATTGAGCGAAGTTGTATTCTCGCTTTCCCATAGTTGAGCTTCAGACGAAAGCTTTGCAAACATGGAATTTTTGTCAGTGACTTTGTTCCAAAATGGTGTGCTGTTTGTGTTCGTTTGACCTTGAATTTGAATTGCCGTTTCTAAGTAGTGACTAAAAAAGAGTTCAACAGCTTGGTTCTGTTTGGCTGTAGAAAGAAAAGGATAGTAAATGCTTTGTCCCGCATATCCAGCAAAACTCGTTCCCATTCGAGCATTTTTATAGGGATTTTTGATTGAGGATGAGCCATCCGCATTCGATTGATTCAATCGGTGGCTAATGCCGGATCCGATTTTAAACAAGGCTTCTAGTAGACCATTTTTTAACATGGTGTATGGATCGAGTAAAACATCTGCAAAGTCTCTTAAAACGAGTCCTTCTATTTCACCAGTCTTTTCGTTTATCACTACCAAAGTATTTTGGGTGTGCATGAGTGGAAATAGCCCATATTTATGATGAAAGACGGCTAAGGTGTTTGCGATTCTAGGAATAAATTTCTCCATCATGAAGTCTTCGAATTGTTCGATAGTCCAATCGCGATTGAGGCGAGAGCCTATCAGACCATATAGCGGTATGACTGTCTGACCTTCTTTGAGGCCAAATATGTTTGAATCTCTAAGGGTGCTATTTATGTAGTAACCGGAAACGTCTCCAAAAATGATACGCGTTTCTGGCATAAAAAAAATTCCGTTCCTTAGGAGATCTTCCCTAATGTCTTGAAGGTAATCATTGATTAAGATTGAGGAGTAATTGCTTCTGCCAAGTTTTAAGTACCAAAAACCGTCTTCGGGATAGATTGGGTCCCAAACGATGTGAGTCTTCCAGGAGGGAAGCTTAATGCCCCATAACCTCTGATCAATAGAGAGAGCTGGGTTTAAGTGCTTTCGAATATTCGACAGTCGAGGATACTTTTGAAGTTCCGATCCTTTGCGAACAGCATCATTCCAGTCTCTTACGAAATAAATATGCCCCGTTCGGCTTTGCTTTAACTCCTCTATTTTTCTTTGAAAACTGGAACCTTTGAACCTTTCTCCATGGTATTCTTTGTCTTTATCTCCGGCGACAAA
>JAGRAG010000049.1:0-8004 GCA_020435025.1 Bdellovibrionales bacterium
GAAAAGGCTTTTAGGGTCGCCAAAAATTGACTTTATCAATGTTGAAAAGTTCGTATGACGGAGATTCAACTGGCTTTTTTAAGAGAGGTGAGGGGATTAGGAAAGTTCAAAATTTCGTCTGTGGCATAACGGGGCTTGCATTGTGACGGATCGGACTGAACTATGGCTCCACGAAAAGCTTCGTCTATTTTAAGCCAAAAGTTTGTTAAGATTTCAGGGGCATGAGCTTCGTTTAAAGCCTCTATAAGAAGTTGCTGCCTTAAATCAAAAAGTTCATCGGTAATTACCATGTGTGTATGCGCATTTGAAGGCATTCTTCCGCCATATTTTTTAGGACCCCCCAGCGCCCCGATAATAAAGTCCGTTTGTTGCTTTGTTATAAATTCTTTATCAATTTCCTTAAAGTACAAAGACATCCAAGGGTGATCATAGATCTTATCGTAAAAGATCTCGTTGACCTTTCTTACTATATCTTTGTCGGTTAAAGAGTCATAAACGTTCATGGAGTTCTTATCGGGACATTTGACTAGTATTAAAGCCTTCGTCCAACAAATAATTAAAATCATCAATATTTTAACAAGACAGTAAAATTTCGAGACAATCTGTCACATCAATTGAAATGGTTTTCTTAGGACTCTACAAGGGTCGAATTCTTTTAAATGAGTGGGTAACTCATTAGTTTTTAAAGGTAATTTGCCGATAGAGAGGAGGATATAAGGAAGGTCTATATGGCAGAAGACATCTCTAAAAAGTTTAAAATTCTTTGCGTTGACGATGATGAAGATATCATTGAGTTATACAAAGTATATTTAGACAAGTTTGGTTTTGCCATAGATACAGCTTGTGACGGATTGATGGCGGCTCAGAAATTAGAGAAAGACAGTCGCAATACCATTATGGTGATTTCCGATTATAAGATGCCGGGCCTAAATGGGTTCGAATTGCGTGAAATGCTCGCAGAAAATTGGTCCGACGTTCCTTTTATGATTGTCTCAGGTTTTTTCACAAAAGAAGACATGGCCAAAGCCATGGAGCTGGGTGTGCGATCAGTTTTAGAGAAACCAGTGGATGAAAAAGAGTTCTTGCGAATTGTTGGATCCATCTTAACTCCTAGAGTGGAGGAGATGAAAGATGAGTGGGAACTGCTTGAGGGTTTTTTAAATGAAGCGGAAATGATGCTAGAGGAGTTGGAAAATCTAGTTTCAGAAGTAGAGCATGGAAATCATGAGATTTCCACGTTTGATCGTATTTTTGCGATTGTCCATACAATTAAGGGCACGAGTGGCTTTTTCACTCCGGATACGATTCATAAGTACTCACATAAGTTTGAAGACCTTCTTGCTAAAGTCAGAGATGGCAGTGTTGTCATAAGTGACAGCCTTGTGAGTGTCATGTACCGAGCTGTGGACCAAATCAATAAACTGGTTACCGAGCTAAAATCCGGCGTCAATATTCACTACGAACTCAATGATCTTACCAAAGAGTTTGTAGAATTCTTGCAGACAGGCCAATTAAGTGCAACAACAGAGAAAAGAGAACTTCCTAAAAGTGGATCTTCTGGGAACAAAGAAGAGGGAAAATCTGTTTCTTCTCCTAAAGCTCGCGAAGACGTTCGTGTACCGATTCAGCTACTTGATGAGTTTATGGGAATGAGTGGTGAAATTACGGTATTGCGAAATATGATCATTAAACTGGTATCTGTATTTGAAAAATCCTATGGTGCCAATAAAGACATTCAACACCTTGGAGAACTATTAGAGGAGATGCACAAGGTAAATAGCATTATTCAAGATAAGATAATGCAGCTTCGAAAAGTTCCTGTGAGTGATATTTTGCGCCCGCTCAATCGTGTTGTGCGTGATGTGGCCCCTCGTTTGGGAAAAAACGTGCAGATGGAAAGTCGTGGAAAAGAATTGATGGTGGATGCTGCAATTGCTGAAGTTTTAAATAGTTCTTTGATCCATATGATTCGAAATTGTGTGGATCACGGAATTGAAACTCCTGAGTTAAGGATAGAAAAAGGCAAGCCGGAACAAGGCACCGTGATTATATCGGCTAGAGAAATGAAAGAAGAGGTTGTCGTTGAGATTTCAGATGACGGGGCAGGAATGGACCCTGAAGTGATCTCTAAAAAAGCGATTGAGAAGGGTTTGGTTACAGCCAGTGACTTGTCCATGATGTCCTCTTCTGAGGTGTTTTCTTTAGTTCTAGCCCCTGGTTTTAGTACCGCGGCGCAAGTCACAGATATTTCTGGTCGGGGTGTTGGAACGGATATGCTTAAAGGTTCTGTTGAAAAACTGGGCGGCAGTATTGTGATTGACTCTGAATTAGGAAAAGGAACAAAGTTTACCCTTAATTTGCCTGTTCCGAAATCGACATTGATCATTAGTGCGCTGTCAGTATCTATTGGAGGGGAGACCATCGCGATCCCTCAAGAAGATATCATACGAGTGATAGAGATTCCACGAGAAGACAAACAACAAAAAATTCAAGAGCTTCAGGGAGATTGTTTTGTCATGGACTTTGAAGGGGAACACATTCCGGTCCTCNNCCTGTTTCCGAAAGACCTTTTTAAGCTCAATGACAATAGGAGTTTGAACGAGGTGTCCGAGTTCATCAGCTATATAGTCATTCAAACAAAGCTTTATAAATTCTGTATCGAAGTGGACGAGATCTTCGATGTGGAAGATACCGTAGTGAAAAAATCAAATAACTTGGTGAAGGCTTTAGAAAACTTTATGGGTGCGACTTTTCTCGGTGACGGAAATCTCGGATTGATCTTTTCAATGGACAAGGTCGCCGAATTGGCGGGGTTGACGCCACATTTACAAATCCCAAAAGAGGACGTGCCTCGAACGGCACCTGAGCAAGGAATATCTGGCGATCCAGCCGTTGGGAAAAGTAAGATGTATGTTCTTGTGAAAGTCAATGAAACTTCTGAAATGGCCTTTCCTATGAAAGATGTCTTTCGTTTAGAAGAATTTCATCGTGATCGTATGCGCTATATTGCTGAGCAAGAAGCTGTCATATATCGTCAAAGAGCCACACCCATATATAGCTTGGCGGAGATCCTCCAGTTACCGAGTGGAGTGCTTCACACTCAGAAGGAGCTTCCGACGATGATTGTGGAATCGAATCACCAGCAAAGTGGACTTTATGTTCACAAAATACTTAACCTAGTGGAAACCGATGGGCCGATTCATACCGAAGTCGCCGATCGTTTGGGAATCATTGGCAATCTTGTCTACCAAGGAAAATCCTATCCGGTGGTCGATTTGAAAGAGTTGATGGTTGGTATAAAGTTAAATCGAAACCCTATTCACCTAAAAGAGGTCGTCGCATAACATACGGCGATCAAAATAAAGGCTTTGGCGATGCGTTCCAATTAAAAAATTCGCGTCAGATCTTGGTCCCTCGAACGACTTCATGATAATGATGAGTGTCAAAATAAAAAAGGGGGGGAGATGCGACAGCTGTTTCGTGGTGTTGTTGTATTGATTATTTTCAGTTTGGTGATTCATTTTTTTATTGGTGCGGCCGATGCCACTGAGAACAATGTTCCATGTATCGACGAGCAAAAAGCCATTCAATGGAATCGAGATTTTAATATCAATTTGAGCTCGTTTTCCAAAGCGAATCTTTGTGATCGCAATAATGAACTGTATCAACTTTATGAGTCCTTTCTGGTTTTAGAGAATGGACAATTTGATCGCGGAGTGAGTTCGCAGTTCATCCTTGGAGTTGTCAAAGAGGATCAATATTTAAAATGGACCAATGATCGTGTCTTTCGAATTCGCAGAGGTCGCGATATTCCGTACGCGACAGCCTACAATTCAGGAGGCAGTATTACTGTTCAAGATGGATGGGCTCAGCTCAGTTCATTGGGAAAAGTGGGAACTTTGATTCACGAGGCAAGGCATACTGATGGTTACAGTCACACGCAATGTCGTCAGGGGCCATATAGAGATGTTTCAGTCCCTGGATGTGATCCCTCAGTTAGGTATGGAGGAGCTCATGGAGTGGAAATGGAGTACTATGCCCGAGTGGCGTTGTTAGGTAAAAACTTTCATCCCACTTATCAATCTATGGCCAGGCTGATGCTCTTGGCAAGAGGCCATTTTGTATTTAACCAGCCTCCTATTAAATCTTTGGATGGACTTTTTTTCAGGGCCACATCGGGTGAAACGTATTATTTTAGCAAAGGGGTGTACTATCAGGAGCTGTCTTTATTGGGTTGGGAAAATTGGATCATTAAAAGAGGCTCTACCGGTCCCGTATTGTTTAATGGATTAGAAGCTGCAGTTGTGGATCTTTACAATGCTCAAATAGCTCCCATTCGGGATGAGTTCACTTATTTTAAAATCTTGAGTTTTCCGCGTCCCGAGGCCTTTGTAGATGTGGAGGAGTTTGATGACGGTCCTCAAAAGTATTTGTTAGCCATTGGTGAAAGTGGGGCTCTTTACAAATACTCATTTGGGCGTTCCCAGTGGATACTTATGGCCCGAGGGAGCTATCGTCAGTTTCGAACGCGTTCATTAGATGGGACTTTGGGGGTCTACGTATTACAAGCAAATAGTGAATACGCTCATTGGGATCTTTCGCGAGGACGATTGGATTTAATGCCGCAAAAGTGGCCACAGGACGTTGTGTCAGTGGCGAAGATGGGACATGAAATCGTGATGCTGAAACGCGATGGTTTGGTTTATTTGTTGTCGACAGGCCAGCCCATAGCTGGTCTTCCTTTCATTTCTCAGATAGTAGAAGCTCCCATTTATGAGGAGAATCTTGGAGGAGCTCTTTGAAGCAGTTAGAAAAGTTCAAAGGTCATCGAATGGTTTGGGTTGTGGTGGCCCTTATTTTGATGCTGGCAGGAGTGGGAGTGCAAACTCTTTTGCGGGAATCGTTCTCAGGACCGGCGGCGTCAACCCAACCCAAAAGTGTGGTGCCAGTTCCAAATTATGATCCTGCGGTTATCTCTCCATCGGCGGTCAGTGATAAAAATGTTTCTAAGGACTTGTTGTTAAAGTTTTTGGGTCAAGAAAGTCAAAAAATGGGAACGGTTTTAGTAGATTCCGATTCAACTTTGCAGCGGCTGTTAGCCTTTGTCTCTCAACTTGAACCTGAAGACATGAGAAAACTCGCTGTCGTTGCGATGAGTCCCGATAAGCCCAATAATGAGAGAATGTTGAGTGCCTACATGCTTTCACATGTGAAAAAACCTACAGTACTTACTTTTTTAAGGAAGATTTCTTTACATCCCGTTGCCAATCATCGTCGAGGGGAGCGTCTTTACGAGGAGGAATTGGTCATTCGGGCACAGGCTATGGAGGGAGTAAAAAAGTTTTTAGGTGACTCCGAGGTGCGTGAAAAAGTAGCAGATTGGTCGAAACAGCTAAGAGAACCGTTCTTGTTGGAGCACTGGAAACAGATTTTAAAAAACCCATCAACTGGGAATTGAGAATAAAGAGAAAGAGTGAGAAACCTTCCCCCTTTTTCGTTGAAGATAGTTGTGACATTTGGTAACACCTAGGCCTAAATTCCAAAAAATCAGGGAGGCATTTTGGCTCTAGATTATAAGCAAGCCGGTGTAGATATTGAAGCTGGCGAGTCCCTTGTATCCTGGCTTAAAGAACAACAGCCACGTCCTATGCCCTTTCAAGAGCGCCTTGTGGGTGGAATTGGTGGATTCGCTGCCCTCTTTCGAGCTAACTTTCCAGAAATGAAGTCCCCCTGTTTGGTGAGTGCTACGGATGGGATAGGAACCAAGTTAAAATTAGCGATTGATTTTGAAAGTTATCAAGGAGTTGGCCAAGATCTGGTTGCAATGTGTGTGAATGATTTGATCTGCTGCGGAGCCACTCCACTTTTTTTTCTCGACTATTACGCATGTGGAAAGCTTCGCCTGCCGGCCGCCAAAGAGTTTCTATCGGGGGTCTTGAAGGCTTGCACAGAATCTGGATGTGCTTTGATTGGAGGGGAAACGGCGGAGATGCCAGGAGTTTATAGCCACAATGACTTTGATGCTGCTGGTTTTGCAGTGGGAGTGGTTGATGAAGCTAAAACCTTAGGAGCTCACCGTGTCAACGTAGGGGATACCTTGGTGGCAATAGAAAGCTCGGGTTTTCATAGTAATGGTTATTCTCTGTTAAGAAAGGTCTTCGCGGAAGACCAAGAGAGCTGGAAAGAAGAATTGCTCATCCCAACCCATCTTTATGTTTCTGCCGTCAAACAAGTGCTGGAATCCCAAAATACAGCTTTGCATGCTGTGGCTCATATAACAGGTGGTGGACTGGATAATTTACTTCGAGTGGTCCCAACTGGATGTCAACTGCAGCTCCACGAGTGGAAGATTCCGGAGCCTTTTTTAGAAGTGGAAAGGCGAACGGGGTTGCCGCGGAGAGAACTTCTAAAGACCCTTAATTGTGGTGTGGGTATGGTTTTGTTTGTGGATTCCGATGCAAGTGATTCCGTGATTGAGATCATACAAAAGCAAGGGTTTCAAAGCTGGGTTTTAGGTTCTGTTGTTGAAGGAAAAAAAGAGGCTCTTTCAAGGTGGGACTTTAAAAAAGCCTAAATTGTAGGTAAAGGAGTGAACTCATTGTCTGACGTCGTTTTAGTGTCGGTTTTTGGTCGCGGCAATTGGCTAGCGGCAGAGCTTGCCGAGCGAGGCTTGAAAGTGGCTCTTGTCGATGTTTCTTCTTCAATGGGGCGTTGGACTCCTGAAGATTGGGAGGGGCCTTTTGGACTTTTTCGTTCAGAATTTTTGACCCCACTACAAAATGCTCGTCTCCATGAAGAGGACGATGAAGATGCGATCCCGGACGGCTTTTGTTTATGGCTTAAAAGTGGACCGATGGATTTTACAGGCCCTCTCTCTCCATTTTTATTAGAACAATCCCAACTGTCTAAAGAGTGTTTGGACTATGTGGCTCAGTTTGATTCTCTCAGTGATGACCAAAGGAAGAAGGCACAGAAGATTTTAGAAGAACAGTCATTTTCCAAAAAATGGCTGGCCTATTTTGCTCATAGTCTGGCATCCTCCAAGTTTGCAGTAAGTACAAAATCCTTAGAGGTCTCTCGACCGTTGCCGTTGTTTTCTCCCCACTACATTCGACGAGTGAGTCGACGGGGAGCTAACCGGTCGTTAGAGTGGTTGCGTGAAAAAGGAGTTGAAGTCTATGAGGGAGCGACTTTAGAAGACCTCCTCATCACAGAAGGTCGATGTGAAGGGATTGAGGTTCGAAGCCTTGGATCAGGAACGATTCATGGAAGTCGTTTTTTGTGGTTGCTGACGAGTGAGGAAACCGCCCGATTTTCTCGAGTTTCTCGGCATCTTTACCCACAAGGCCCATTGGCTCCTGATTGGGTTTGGATGCGTTATCGAGTGGGAATGCAGGAAAATGAAGTTCTCAATTCATTACCAGATAAATTTGTGATCATTCAGGATATAGAATTAGAATGGGTTCATGAAAATTTATGTCTTGTTCAAAAATCGGTTTCATCACTGCAGTGGGATGTTTGGGTTCGCATTCCTAATGCCCACCGTTTCCGGCGGAGTTATGTTTTAGAACTTTCTGAAAAAATTGTTGCGCTTTTGAACTCTAAAATTCCAGGCGCTCTTGTGGCGCTTCTCGACATGCCTCAGGATTATCAGTATGACGAGTCTGAAATTGGTCCAAGTCGTCATCCTATTTTTTCAGAACGAATGCTTAAGGGGCTTCAGAGAACCTCCTTGAAAAATGTCTTTTTTAACAGTCCGGAAAATTGGTCTACTTTAGACTGGACAGGTCAACTTCAGAGTCAGGAGACTTTGTGTAAAGAAGTTGTGACTCAGTACTTAAAAGAATTAGAATTGAAAAGGAACTCCAATGATAGATAGATACACGCGCGAACCTATGGGACGAGTTTGGAATCAAGAGGCTCGATTTGAGAACATGATGGAAGTTGAGATTGCTGTGGCCCACGCTCAAGCCAAATTAGGGATCATTCCCAAAAAAGCAGCAA
>JAGRAG010000049.1:8013-9172 GCA_020435025.1 Bdellovibrionales bacterium
TTCACAGTTTGATGTTGAGCGCATTTTAGAAATTGAATCCACGACCAAGCATGATGTTATTGCCTTTGTTTCAAACCTCGCGGAAAATGTCGGGGAAAGTGGTCGCTACATCCACTATGGGATGACGTCATCAGATGTATTGGACACGGCTCTTAGCGTGCAAGTGGGCAAGGCCGCCCAGGTGTTGAGAGAAGGTATGGACCTATTAGAATCAGAAATGGTTCGGTTGGTGAAAGAGCATGAAGGCACTCTCTGCGCAGGTCGGACCCACGGTATGCATGCCGAGCCGACCACCTTTGGCTTAAAGATGGCTGGCTATTTGGCGGAATTTCGTAGAAATAAAGAGCGGTTTGAAAAGGCTGTATCCGGTATGCTTATTGGGAAATTAAGTGGAGCCGTTGGAACGTACTCGGCCCAGAGTCGAGAGGTGGAAGAGGCTGTTTGTAAAAAGCTAAAACTAAAGCCGGAAACCGTTGCGACACAGGTAATTCCTCGCGATCGACACTGTGAACTGATGGTGAGCTTAGCTATGATTGGAAATGGTTTAGAAAGACTGTCCGTCGAGTTGCGCCACCTGCAACGCAGTGAAGTCAGCGAGGTGATTGAAGGCTTTTCTAAGGGGCAGAAGGGGTCTTCGGCTATGCCACATAAGAAAAATCCGATCAGTGCCGAGAATTTGACCGGAGTAGCACGATTACTTAGATCCTATGCCCAAGCGGCTATGGAAGATGTGGCCCTTTGGCATGAACGTGACATCAGCCACTCATCCGTAGAGCGAGTGATTTTTCCAGACGCCTTTATCATTTGTGACTATGCACTTCATCGTATGGCGAAAGTATTAAAGGGACTGTATGTCGACAAGCAAAAGATGTTGGACAACATGAATCTCTCTAAGGGGCAACTGTATAGTTCTCATGTATTACTGGCTTTAGTTGAAAAGGGACTTTCCAGAGAAGAGGCCTATGCTCACGTACAAAGAGTGAGTCACTCTCTTAAGTCGAAAGAGGATTTAAAAAGTGCTCTTCTTAGGGATAAAAAGTTAAAAGCACTCATTACAAAGAAACGTCTTGATCAGATCTTTTCTGGTCAAATGCATAAGAAATCGATTTCAACAATTATTAAAAGGGCCCTGCAGGGAGGATAGATGGACTACCAAAAA
>JAGRAG010000050.1:0-1577 GCA_020435025.1 Bdellovibrionales bacterium
TCAGGAGAAGTATTGAGGGCAGCTCCTAGTTTTAAAGCCATTTCAGCTGTTACCGAGGATTTTTCTTTGATAATACGATTAATCACCTTCACATCACAACCAATGTGGTTCGCTAACTGCTTTTGGGTCATATCTAAAGGCTCCAAAAACTCTTCTTTTAAAATCTCCCCAGGGGGAGTTGGTTTTCTTGTCGTTTTCATATTCACTTCCTTATTTATGATAGTCCACTATTCTTACATCCTCAGCACCATTTGTGGTCCACTTAAAAACAATTCGCCATTGGTCATTGATACGAATACTGTGAAAGTCCTTTAAGTCTCCTTTTAAAACCTCTAGGCGATTATTTGGTGGTGACTTTAAATCTTCTAAAAAAGCTGCGTAATGAAGCATGTCCAGCTTTCTTTGAGCCACTTTGGCTACACTTTTCCATTTCACCCCTTTTCCAATCTTACCCTTGGTGAAAAACTCTTTGGTGTATTTATCTGAAAAGGATTGAATCGCCATTTAATATTTATACCCTACAAAGGTATACCTAGTAAAGGTATTTATCTAAGTGCGTATTTTGCAGTATCGGATGAGACCCATCGAATCAATTAAGGTGCTATTCTTGAAGCTTTTAGTGACTATTACCGTTTGAAAGTCCTTAACTTTGCATTATAAAATGGTTTTTCGGCGCACTCCCCCGTTGATCGAGGAGAATCGGAGAATCCTATGTGCTCGGTATAAATTGTAACCTATGTGTTCGGTACGGACCCTGATCTAAATGGCGGCGCAAATGGGACGAATTTAGAACTTTTCAAAATAGTAGCCTGACACCTAACTCTTAAAAAAATTAAGCACCAATAGATTGGATTTTAATGTGATTTTTCTCAGCATACCAAAGATCATAGTTGGATTGAAGATTAAGCCAGAATTCAGGAGTCGTATTTAAAGCATCCGCAAAAGCAAGGGCAGTCTCAGCAGTGATTCCCCTCTTTTTATTTACAATTTCATTTACCTTTCCTGGCTTCCACCCCAAATGACGAGCTAATTCGGACTGAGAGATTCCCATATCATCAAGATAAATACGTTGAAGTATATCTCCAGGGTGTCTTGGTGGTCGATTTTTAGGTCTCATTAGTTTATCTCCTCAATTATGATAATCAGTAATTTCAACATCGATAGCATTTGACCCATCCCACTTAAAAATAATGCGCCATTGGTTATTGATGCTTACACTCCAAAATTCTTTTAAATCGCCCTTTAATTTGTGTAACCTGTTGCTAGGAGGCGTCTTTAAATCATCAACCTTTGTGATTGCGTTCAGGGCATCCAAAAGGTCCCTAGCTCGCTCATGAAGCTCCTTTGGAACCTTACGAGCCACTTTGGAATTGACCCCGTCAAATATATCCTGTGTTGTTTTACCTTTGATGCTTTCAATCACTATATGATTATACCGTATATTGGTATAGATGGAAATATGTTTTTACCTTAATCTGAATAGATATTTTGTTGAATGATTTCAAACAGATAGATTTTCAAGTAAATGGCGGAGCGGACGGGACTCGAACCCGCGGCCTCCGGCGTGACAGGCCGGC
>JAGRAG010000050.1:1599-12776 GCA_020435025.1 Bdellovibrionales bacterium
TATAACCAACTTAACTACCGCTCCACTGCGATATAGGTTGAGAAGAGAATATAGGGGGTTTGAAGATTCGGATCAATAGAAATCTTAAAAAAAAAGCGCATTTTCAACGAAATGCGCACTTGATTTGCCTATTTTTTAGCCTACTCAGCCGCTTCGACCACGTCCTGAGGAAGCAAGTACGCCGTCGTTCCAGCAATCGAACTCATATACATCAATCCTCCGCCCAGGCGGTCGAGTTCACCTTTTTCATATACAAAGTCAAAAACCTCTTCGGCCTCTTCTTGTGTCGAACAGACAACAGTGAGAATCTCTTTTTCTACTTGGTCTGGCAGCCTGCCCTGTGGGGCCTGATCATGAATGTCAAATCCACGAACAAAAGCTAAATTTATCCGTGTCTGACCAATCTTGTTTAACTGCTCCATCACCCCTTTGGCCTTTCCTTTGGGAAGCACACAGGTGATCAGCTTTCCTTTAGGGATCAAATGCGACGAGGTCATTGGGCCCCCGCTGCTTTTTGCTCTTTGATCTTTTCAATCACGCCTTCCGGAATAAAAGTCGCGCACTTTTCAAGCGGGGTAATATAAATGAACCCCTTTCCCGGAGTATCTAGTTGGCCAGCAAGATACATTTTCTCAAAAATGTAGTCCGCCTGCTCTGAGGAAACAACAATGTTGATGATTTCTTTTTCTACTTCAACCGCCACACCCAAAAGACCCAAGCGCTCTCTCACTCCCGATCCACGTGCGTAAAACACAGTCGCTCCAGTGGCCCCTGCCTCACGAGCCGCAGCCACAATTCGGTCTGCCTGACCCTTTTCCACAATACAGGTGATCAGAGACGCATCTGTTAAAACCGTAAAACTCCTCTTCTGTGCCACTTCTTCCTCCTAGATAGCCGCTTGTTGCTCTGCTTTTTTCTTTTTCGCTTTGGACTCCACAACTAGACCCGTGATCAACACCGACATAATGGGGCATAAAGAGGCCATGGATAAAATCCCAAACCCCTCAATGACTCCCGTTGCATTACCAAATCCAAGTCCCATAGCCAGCACCAAAGGCACCGTAACTGGCCCTGTGGTCACGCCAGCACTATCCCAAGCGACGTTGACGAATTCCTCTGATGACAGAAACGTGAGTATCAACAATATGGTATAGCCAGGCACCAACAGATACACCAGCTGTAAATCCCAGTTTAGTTTCGCCACACCAATGGCGATCCCTGTGGCCACTCCCACCGACACGGCATACATCAGTGTTGATTTTTTAAAGGCTCCGTTCGTCAGATTTTGAACAGTCATCCCCAAAGCATTCAGAGCGGGCTCTGCCAATGTCGCTCCAAATCCCAAAAAGAAAGCAAAGCCTAAAGCAATGATCAACCCCAAAGTTGTCCAGTAGAGTGGGGACCCTACGACCCCTTCAATTTGTGTGAAGGCCGCGGGAACTAAACTTCCTGACTGGTCACCTAGTTTCGCTAAACCATAGGTCAATCCAATATTAAATACACCCATCCCCGCCACGGCCAAAAAGATTCCATAGCTAATGATTCCTGAATTGCGAATCTTTTCTCGTAAAACGACTTTCATTACAAAAAACAAAAAAATCACAAGTGGAACAATAGCGCGAACCGCAAGGATGACTTCATTCCAAGGAGTTTGTTCGTACCAGGGAAGAATGGTTTCAGCTGTACCGACGGATTGGGCAGCGGCAATGATCGCCTCTGGAGTTTGAACCAAAGAAATATAAATACCTAAACCAAGGGCACCTAAAATGGGAAAGACCGATGCAAGGGTCACGATTCCAAATCCGGAAAGCGAAGTCTCTCCCTTACCAACAGCCGAGGCGACACCAATTCCCAAAGAAAGCACCAATGGCACCGTTACCGGCCCCGTCGTGACCGCCCCACAGTCCCAGGCCACGCCGATCAACTTGGCGACTTCGGGCATAAAAAGCCCAACGTATCCGGTAATAAATAGTGTCGGAATCACACTGAGATAAATTAAAGGCTTTAGGCTCCAGTTATAAACAAAGCGAAGGGTTCCTAAAATCGCAGCCAACCCCACTCCTGCGCCCACCAATCCAACAAGCAGTCCCGAATAGTCATTTAAGAGGGCGTACAAATAAGGAGCACGATCCACTTGCACAATGGCACCTGCCGCTTTCAACGCACCGATGGCCGGTTCTGCGAAGGTCACACCAACACCTAACAAAAAGGCAATAAACAAAACCACCGGCAACGGCGATTTGACGGGCAAGGTGTTTCCCATGGATTCCCCAAAGGGCATGAGTCCCAATTTTAAACCTTCCATAAAGAGCATCAAGCCGACCATCACCGCAAAAAGGCCACCGATAATAATGGAAGCATCTTGAACGCCTTGCCTTAAAATAAAAACTTGGAAAAGCATTAAGTAAATCGCTAGCGGCACCACCGCACGAACTTGATCCATAAACCGAACACTGGTGTAAGGAGCCAAGATTCGATACACATCGCGTGCATTGACTTGTAGCTTTTCTTGTTTAGCTGATGGACTCTCACCGGTTTTAGAAGGGGCAGGTTTCGCCGCTAGATCATTAAAACTGATTTCGTTTTGTTGCACACTCACTTCACGAACAAACTCGCCGAACCGAATTTCTGAGCTCATAGTTCCCCTCAATATCCACAAATAATATAGTCTTTTATTAATGGTCGTGATTATCAGATCTTGTGTCAAACTTGGGCTTTGGTCGACAACTCATAGAGAATTCAAATGGTCCTCGCAAACCCATATTGGTAGCGGTAACAAATCCGTCAATTGCAAAGAATCATAAATTGGAAGGTCAGGCTTCTGTTATTTAGTCCAGGCCTAATAATTAGAGAGAACCCGCAGGAAGGTCGACATGAGGAACGTCGTTACAAACAATTGGAATGCCTTTTTCCTGAAGACTGTGAGCCATAAGATCTAACTGTGCTGTAGAATCCAAGGCCATCACATGCCCTCGAATGAGATCTTCAGAAAGCCAAGTAATCTTTGAAGACACAGGATAGGTCTGCGCATAAAAGGCTATGCGACGAATCGATTCTAAGAGGTGACGAGTCATACAGTTATACATTGGTGTATGATTGAGCTCATCAATCCATTTTTGGCTTATGTTTTGAATATCATCGAAATGAACTTTTCTAAGAGAAAGTGAAAGTTCTTTTTTGATCTCTCTATGAGAAACCAGTGTGAAAGGATAAGTCGGCTTCTCAGTCCACTTCGGAGCCTGGATATTCTCCATAGAGACAAATTCGTTGCAAACGATTCCCAATGACTGAGCACCCAGTTTTTCTGCGTGATAATCATAATACATGCGACCGATAAGTGCTGACTTTTCCATATTCAATAATTTATTTGAGACTCTCTCCGAAAGCGCTTTCAGTCTTTGTCCACCGATTTTCTCTGCCATTTTAGAGTAAATGGGCTTACGTTGTAAATTCGCATTGATGGCTTCCAGCAGGTGCGCCTCGTAACATCCCCGCTCACTGGGAATACCAAACTCCTTTTTTGACCAGCCGAAACAGCCACTAAGAAGGCTTGAAAGGCCTAAAATTGTGAGCGCAAAAATAAGTTTTGAAGCTGAAGCTTTCATGTGCCCAGATATACCACAAATGCCTATTTGGACTTTTAACCAACAATATTTTTAAAAACTTCTCTCTTATGTATTCGCAAAACCACTAGAAAAATTACAGAGATGAGACTCAATTTCGTCACTTTTCGTTTCCGATGCTAAATAACTGGACTCACTAGACATTGTTGACCTCCTCTTCTCCATAGGTAAAACTCTATTTTATGGCAAAAAAGCAGAATAAAAATATCAAGACTTTGGATCTCCACGGTTATGCGGCTGATGATGTTGTCGACGCTATTGATCGATTCATAATGAAGGTTCAATCAGAATCTCAGGTTCGAATCATGACTGGAAAGGGCAAGGGAGTCGTTAAGAAATTGACCATGAATTACCTGAAACAGGCAAAGTATCCCTGGAAATATGAAGTTATGGACAACGGCAAGGCCAATGAAGGCGTTTTAGTTGTTTTCATAAATTAATGCGAGGCTAAAGATGAATAAATTGATGTGGATAGATTTAGAAATGACTGGACTAGATGTTCAAAAGGAAGTGATCATAGAGGTCGCTGTCGTTGTGACCAATTTAAAAATGGAGCACATTGAAAACTATCACTCAATCGTGAAACAGCCTCAAAGCTACCTCGACCAAATGGACGAATGGAACACCAATCAACATGGGGCCTCAGGCCTGACAGACTTGGTTCCCTCAGGACAGGCTCCACATCTTGTCGAAAAAGATCTTGTAGAATTGTGCCAAAAGCACTTTGCCGACGAAAAAGTCATTATTGCCGGAAACTCTATTGCTCAGGACCGACTATTTATCGATAAATATTTTAAAGACTTTTCGAACCTTCTCCATTATCGAATGCTCGATGTCAGTTCTTTCAAATTAGTCTTTAACAATATCTACCGTTATACCTACAATAAAAAAAGTACAAATCACCGTGCTCTAGAGGACATTGAAGAATCTATCAATGAACTGAAAGCCTACATGAGCCATATAAAAATTTAGTCTGGATCAGTTCCTTAAGGAATCACCATTTATAAATTTCATATAGATAGACTCTAAGCAAACTTAAGTTTGCCTTGCTGAATCTAGAATAGTTTTCTCATTGAATTGTCTTAAGGAAACAAGCAAGTGATTTTTGAGGCTCCAAGAATACCATAGAGCCTCAAAAACTATATTAACGACAGATGCCCTGATAGATATAGATTTTATCAGAGTAACTTTGACGCCCTGTAAACTGTGCTGCAATATCCGACTGACTAGGCTGCATAAGTGAAAAAATCACGTCCGTATCTGTCTGACGATAGTAGAATTCTACCCGGCGATTCCCCCAAACCGTGACGGTCTCAATATGACATTGCTGCCCGCCGCCGCTGCAAACGGTTTCTCCTCTTCGGGTTGTTCGGCATCGTGGGGGAACATAACTGCACACAGTTCTTTGCTCCTGATACGTACAACGCTCCCACTCATCAAAACGTTTTGACTCCGTCACTTCAGTATCTACCAATCCATGCAGGTCAAAAGGTTGACCAATTTGTTGCGAGGTCAATTTAAACTCTCCACGACGTTCTGGAACTTTAAATCCAGAAGGAACTTTAAACTGAACTATGGGATCTCCTTTTAAATCATCTAAGATTAAATCAATTTTCGTTTTTGATTTGGTATCTAGCTTGGCTTTCATTTTCCCAACGTTAAGTTTGAGATTTTTTTTGACCTCCCGCCAAGTACACTCTTCTTCTGGATTGATTCGACAAAAAGGATCGTCATCTTGGACCAATTCAGTAATCTTAACTGTAACTGGCTCATTGACTTCTAAGATTCCCGATATGGGCTTACATCCAACCATAGCTATTGAAGCCATAGCCATAAATAGTAAAAACAAACGTGCTTTCATTTCCCCCCCTAATTTTTTGTAGGCCGATGTCGATTGACACCCTTTTTAGCCAATAGTTACTGGGCGCTACTTCAATGCCAGCGAATTCTCGCCCATTTTGCAACCCACGACTGGCTAAAAGTCTATGGTATCCACCAATAAGAAGCTTTAGCAAATAAAAAAGCCACCGCTAACGGTGGCTTTTAGAGCTGAATTGATACTTTTTTAAATTAATATCTGTAGTGATCTGGCTTATAAGGCCCTTCCACTTTGACGCCCAAGTACTTAGCCTGTTTGTCCGTGAGTTTCGTTAACTCAACAGACAAGGAGCCAAGATGCAAAGAGGCCACTTTTTCATCCAATTCTTTAGGAAGAACGTAAACACCGACGTCTTGGTAGCGCGCCGTATTGGTGTAAAGGTCGATTTGTGCCAACACTTGGTTAGAAAAGGAATTACTCATCACAAAAGATGGGTGTCCCGTAGCACAGCCTAAGTTCACCAAGCGTCCTTTAGCCAAAACAATCACTTCCCGTCCATCTTTAAACGTATGAATGTCAACTTGAGGCTTCACTTCACGAATATCTGTATTTTTATTTAACCAAGCCATATCAATTTCATTGTCAAAGTGACCAATGTTGCAAACGATGGCACCGGACTTCATGCTATTAAAGTGCTCAGGGCGAATAATGTCGCAGCAGCCAGTAGCGGTGACAAAAATATCAGCAACAGAGGCCGCTTTCTCCATGGTTGCGACTTCGTATCCTTCCATAGCCGCTTGAAGCGCACAGATAGGATCGATCTCGGTAACTAACACCCGAGCCCCGTACATTTTCATAGAATCCGCACAGCCTTTTCCCACATCTCCAAATCCAGCGACAACAATTGTCTTACCAGCGATCATCACATCGGTGGCCCGTTTGATTCCGTCGGCTAAAGACTCACGACAGCCATATAGGTTATCAAATTTAGATTTAGTTACAGAGTCATTGACGTTGATCGCAGGAACTTTTAAACGTCCCTCTTCTTTCATCTTCATTAAGTTATGAACACCTGTAGTGGTCTCTTCAGAAAGACCAATGATTTTTTCAAGATAAGAAGCAAAACGAGGTTCATGCATCATGTTTGTTAAGTCGCCACCATCATCTAAGATAAGGTTATAACCTTCTTCGCCCCAACCTGTGATTGTCTGCTCAATACACCAGTTGAATTCTTCTTCGGTTTCCCCTTTCCAAGCGAAAACGGGAACACCCGTAGCAGCAATTGCAACGGCTGCATGGTCTTGAGTCGAAAAGATATTACAAGAACTCCATCGAACTTCAGCACCCAAAGCGGTTAGCGTTTCAATAAGAACCGCTGTTTGAATGGTCATGTGCAAGCAACCCGCAATTCGAGCCCCTTTAAGAGGCTGTTGCTCAGCAAACTCTGCACGAAGAGCCATTAGACCTGGCATCTCTTTTTCAGCTATTTTAATCTCTTCTCGACCCCAACGCGCCAATTTCTCAAACACCTTTGGGTCTTCCATCGCCTCATGACAAACTCTGAAGTCAACGCCTCTTTCTTTAGCGACCATACTTTCCATATTGGTAGTACCCTCCACAAAACTCTCCCTTTTTTTTGTTAGCAAAGCCAAGTT
This sequence comes from Bdellovibrionales bacterium, assembly GCA_020435025.1. GTDB lineage: Bacteria > Bdellovibrionota > Bdellovibrionia > Bdellovibrionales > UBA1609 > JAGRAG01. The sequence continues at coordinate 8,697 of JAGRAG010000050.1, forward strand.
TAGTTAAAAATATGTCAAATTCAAGCTATTTACCCTAGGTACACCACAATGTGTATGAAATCTATTTGAATCTCCATCCTAAAATAGCTTTTCTTTATCCTTAGTGCGCCTTAAGGCAAAAATCACCTTAAAAGACCGTTTCGGCACCCCAGCAAATCTTAGATCTCTCTAAAAAGTGCCAAAATGGGTTATTCGCCTTCAAAAACAGTTAAGATCTCGCACCCTTCTTCGGTAATCAAAATGGTGTGTTCAAACTGGGCTGATAGGCACTTATCAGCCGTGTGGTAGATTTTAATGGAGGAATTCTCGATTCCCGATTCCACAACGTCCGCGTCAGTCTCGTTGACCATAGGCTCAACCGTAATACAAGTTCCAGGCACCAGACGAGTTCCCTTACCTTTTTTACCATAGGAAGGAACAAAAGGGTCCCCATGGAAAAAACGACCAATTCCATGTCCGCCGATATCTCTTACCGCAGTATAACCATTTTTGGTGACAAACTTATTAATAGCAAAACCAATATCCCCTGTTGTTGCTCCTGGACCGATGGCTTCAATGCCCTTATACATAGCTTTTTCAGCAACATCGATCAACCGTAGAGCTTCAGAGCTGACCTCTCCGACCGTAAACATACCAGAGGTGTCTCCATAATACCCCTCAACGATACAGGTGACATCGATGTTGGCAATATCTCCCTCTTGAAGAACGTAATCATCTGGTAAACCATGGCAAACGCAGTCATTAACCGAAATACAAACAGATTTGGGATAGCCGTGGTAGCCCAAACAAGCCGATGTAGCGCCAAGACTGACGGTATACTCCTCACAGATCCGATCTAATTCATTGGTAGATATTCCAGGGCGAACATGGCTGCCGACATACTGTAAGATTTTAGCAGCCGTATGGCACGATCGACGCATTTTTGGCAAATCAATTTCTGGAATAGGAATCACGTTTTCTCCTTGGTTTGGTCAAACTAGCAGAGTTGAGAATTCAAATCAATACCCGAGACTGGAGAACTCATAAGTGGGGGGTGAAAGCAAAAAAAAAGCCGGCTCTAGGGCCGGCCTTTTCTTGGAAAAACAACTTCTTACTTAAGGTGTTTGTTCACAAGTTTAGTCATTTCAAACATAGTCACTGATTTTTTACCAAAAACTGGTTTTAGTTTGTCATCAGCAATGATGTTTCTTTTGTTTTTTGGATCTTGAAGGTTGTTCTTTTTGATATAAGCCCAAAGTTTTTTAACAACCTGAGTACGTGGAAGTGGAGCTTTTCCAACGATAGCTGCAAGGTCACTGCTAGGAGTTAAAGGCTTCATGAAAGCTGGATTTGGCTTTCTTTTTGTCTTTTTCTTAGTAGCTTTTTTAGTTGTTTTTTTTGCGGCTGCTTTTTTAGTCGTCTTTTTAGTCGCTTTCTTTGCAGCTTTTTTTGTTGTTTTCTTTTTTGTTGCTTTTTTAGCTACTTTTTTAGTTGCTTTCTTTTTAGTAGCTTTTTTTGCAGCTTTCTTCGTTGCTTTCTTTTTAGTAGCTTTTTTCTTTGCAGCCATTTATTCCCTCCTAAATTTGACAAAAAATAAGGCTTTGTTTTTTGTTTTACAATACAAAGCCATGATACTGATTCGTTGCAACTTGTCCAAAGAAAAATGCGTCCTTTTTTTTCTTTCTTAGGACCTCCCCCCTCTAAAGCATCGGACTCTTCCTACCAGTGCCCCTCTAGGAAGGCCGTTATTTCCTGGCTCCATTGGTCTCATTTCTCTGAGATATACAGACCAACAAATGGTTTTTATCAAAATGATTCAATTCTCTGTAAAGGCCTATTTAAAGGCTTCCGAAGAGATTTATATGAATCACGAAATGAGTTTTTCTGAAATTTTGGAGCTTAAAATTCAACGGCAAGAACGTGATTATTCCCCCTCACCTGAGCCTCCAAAAAACCCGCCGGACTCTTCCTTACCCCCTACCTGTTGGGCTTCATTTTTTTTTGACCTGCCGCCAAAAAAACCGTCTTTTAGCAGGGAAAAATTGAAGTCCTATAGGGAATCTCCGTGGTCTCCCTCCTCTGCCCCCTCTCAAAATCCCGAAGAGACCTCGCACATTCCACCCAAAAATAAAGATATACCTACGGAAGAAACTAGACCTGAAACGCCAGATACTATCGCTGTCTCTCCCCCTAACGAAGTTCGATATTCCCCCTTAGAACTCTCTGTAGAGGCCAGAAAGTCTCTGAATGCGCTTCGTGATCTTGGCGCCCTTTCCCTTTATAAAGAGTCCTTTACTTTGAAGGATCTTAAGAAAGCCTACAAAATGTTGGTCCATCGGTTTCATCCAGATCTTTATGTCGATCAAGGACCCACTCGCATGAAATGGGCAAGTGAGCGCCTAAAACTGGCCCGAAACCATTTCGAAGTCGTGGAAAGAGCCATAAAAAAAGCACCTGCGCATTTATAAAGACAGGTGCTCTAATAATACCAATTCCATTAAATATTGAAAATCGTCTTCTAGTGAAGCTTTCTGTACTTTAAACGAGTCGGAATTAAAGTATCGACTCCCAACCGCTTCTTAAGGTCGGCTTCGTATTCCGTATAGTTTCCTTCAAACCAAGTCACTTTTCCTTCCCCCTCATAGGCAAGGATATGCGTACAGATTCGATCCAAAAACCAACGATCATGGCTGATGACCACCGCACAGCCACCGAAGCTCAGTAACCCTTCCTCAAGAGCTCGCATGGTGTTCACATCCAAGTCGTTTGTCGGCTCATCAAGAAGCAAAAGATTGCCTTGCTCTATCAACATCATTGCGAGGTACAAACGGTTCTTCTCTCCTCCAGAAAGCACGCCCACTTTTTTCTGTTGAGCCGCTCCATTAAAATTAAACTTAGAAAGGTAGGCTCGCGAACTGACCTCACGCTCCCCTAAATAGATATTTTCTTGCCCTCCAGATATGATCTCCCAAACTGTTTTATTAGGGTCTAGATTGACCCGGGCTTGGTCCACATATGCCATCTTAACCGTTGGACCGACTTTAAAGTCTCCAGAGTCTGCCTGTTCACGGCCCGTGATTAAATTAAAAAGAGTCGACTTACCGGCTCCATTAGGACCAATCACGCCAACTATTCCCCCTTTGGGAAGTGAAAAGTTCAAATTTTCAAACAAAAGTTTATCGCCAAATCCTTTACTCACATTTTTGGCTTCAACAACTAAATCCCCTAAGCGAGGACCTGCAGGAATATATATTTGCAGATCTTTTAACTGTTCTTGAGAAGGCTCTTTGAGTAAAGATTCGTAATTACTAATACGGGCTTTACTTTTTGCCTGACGGCCCTTCGGAGCCATACGAATCCACTCAAGTTCTCGTTCTAAAGTCTTATTTCTTCGTTCATCTTGCTTTTTTTCAACTTCTTGGCGCTTGGCTTTCTGCTCCAGCCACGATGAGTAGTTCCCTTTAAAAGGAATTCCCTCTCCGCGATCCAGCTCCAAAATCCAGCCAGCCACATTGTCTAAGAAATAACGATCATGCGTGACCGCAATCACTGTACCGGGAAAATCGTGAAGATAGTGCTCTAGCCAGGCAACGGATTCCGCATCTAAATGGTTGGTTGGCTCGTCCAAAAGCAATATATCGGGATTCGATAACAGAAGCCTTGCTAAAGCCACACGTCGTTTTTCCCCACCAGAGAGATGCGTGACGGGGCTGTCTCCTTCAGGACAGCGGAGGGCATCCATAGCCTGATCGATTTTTTGATCCACTTCCCACCCATTCAAAGCTTCAATCTTGTCCTGAACGACACCTTGACGCTCGATCAGAGTATTCATCTCATCCGGAGTGATGTTTTCGTCAGCAAACTTTAAATTGATCGCTTCGAACTCTTTTAAAAGATCATTGAGTTCGCCCATTCCAGAAAGGATATTTTCGCGAACGGTTAAGTTATCATCCAACTTAGGATCTTGCTCAAGATAACCCAAACGAAAGTCTCTTGCCGGGAAAGACTCTCCAAGATAATCCTGATCCACTCCCGCCATGATCTTAAGTAGGCTGGACTTCCCAGCACCATTGAGGCCCAACACACCAATTTTCGCACCAT
>JAGRAG010000051.1 GCA_020435025.1 Bdellovibrionales bacterium
TGAAGTGAATTTTTTTATATTCGTCGTTTCCAAAGTATTGAAATTTCTAATAATTTTTTTTTATTTTCCGATAGATATCTGTACGTACAAAGATATTTGAGAGGACGATGTCGGAAAAAAATGATGATCCTATTTTAGATTCAAATGAACCGATTAATATCGATGAATTAGAAGTTAGAATTTTAATGATCGTTAGTAACGAAAAAAAATTCGAAGGGATCGGTTCGTTTTTAACCCGTCGCGGGTGGGAAACGACGGTGGTTTCAAATTTAGGTTCTGCTGTAAAAAATATTGTTATGACCAAACCAGACGTTGTATTAATCAGTTTGAATCATCCCAATAAAAAACTACAGGCTCTACCAACCTTATTAACGCAAACATTTAACACCAATTGCGTGATATTTGGTGAAACCATAGATGCGAAAACCAGCATGGCACTGAGAGAGTCTAAATCTCGACATAAAATAACAGGGTTTGTTAGTGGTCCAAGTATTCATCGAGCGATAAAAAAAATCTTGCAAGATATTTACTATCCAAAAGATGAAAAAGAAATAAAAAAGAATCTTCTTAAAAGTGGTGAAATATCAGATACGATTTCTATCAAAGGAAATACAGATGATAGCGATATAGAATTGACTCAGTCTGCTGATGATCAAAAGCAGTCTAATATGATTACAATAAAAAATGCGGGCTCGGAGTTTAAAAAACCAACTTTTTCATTAGGAGAAAACGAAAACACGGATCTGTTAAAGAGATTGCAAGAGCAGCTGCTCGGAGATGATGAAGAGGAAGTTAATGATTCTAACCAGGCAATAAGTGGATTAGATGAAAATGGGGAAATTAGAGAGAATAGAGGAGCAGATAATATTTTTGAATCACCTAGTATAGAAAAGCAAGGCAAAGGACTTTTTCAAAATGAGGAATCCTTTAGTGATCCGAAGAGAGCAAATGAAGAAACTCAAGAACCGATTGAAGTCGATCCTTCCGAACGATCTTTACAGAAAGCAGGAGTTCAAAAAAGAGCGGGACAGGAAAAAAAATCTTCTTTTTCAATAGAAGAAAATGAAGGCCCAAAAAATGCGACGCAAGAAGCATTAATGCAAGCACTCAAAGATCACAAAAAATCAAATCCATTTTTTAACAAAGAGGAAGAAAAACAAACTAACGATGGAGCAATTGTTCAGAAGGGACCAAATGGAACTGGTTTTGAATTTGAACAAGAAGATTCTCAAGGTCAAGAGTATAGTGCGACTCAAAAAGGACAATCTAGTAGAAAGGGTATAGGTCCTTCTAGTTCAGTGGAAGAGACTAAAGAGCTTGATGCTAAGGAGAAATCGGAAAAAGACAAAGAAAAGAGCTCAAAAAAAGGGCGAACCTTAGCCAACTATGATTTATCAGAGAGATCGGGAAAGAAACCGAACAGGGAAGAAGCACTGACACCAGAAAGAGAAGGATCAAATAAAGGCCCGCAAATAACAGGATCTGTCGATAATCAGAAAGGAGATAAAGAAGAGGAAACATCTTCTGAGAACCAGGGCTTGACAAAAAAAAGAGAAGGCTCCTTATCTTCTAATAGCGATTTTAATGGCAAAAACTCTATAGAAGAGAAGGCTTTTGCTCAGGGAAATAAAGATCGTGAACGCGGGGCCAAAGAGGAAATCGCTCGTGCTAAAAAATCAAATCTTCTAGGGAAAACTGAAATAGATTTGGCTGATGAGGAGAATCCTAAATCTAGTGATATAGAAGAAGCCTTCGCGGATACTTCAGATCCAAACTCAAAAGGAGAAGTAGAAGAAGAAAAATCAGGCGGAAAACCTCAAATAGAAACGGCAATGGATAAAATAGCCAATGTTGAAAGTCTCTCAGAAATAGATAAAAATTCTTCGCTATATAAAGAGATCAGTGAGTTTCATCAGGCGATTACTAAAGCACTTGAAAATGTTGTTAAAAGACCTAAAGGACAAATAAAGAAATTAATAAAAGTAAGCAGAGTAGACGTTTTAGTTATAGAAAGTCAAAATCTAAGCGGTTACTTAATAATTGCTCATTCAGAATCTCAATTTGATCACTCGGGATTTGCTGAAAAATACCGATCTGAAATTACGGAGTTGCTTTCTGAAAAAATTGAAAACATTAAGATAGACGATCATTTTTCATTTAATCTTGGCAATACAGATTTTTTAAACTTTGGTGAACGATATGGTGACCATTCTATTATTGTTGCTAATGATGGAAGTGAATCGGGTATTATCTATCTTCGTTTAGCCCAACCTCTTCCGGAAATCAAAGAGTCATTTAGTCAGGATAAAATTAGAGTTACAGTAAAAGACTTTCATCCAGATGTTGCTTTAACTTTTAAAGCCTATCTGCATTTGAAAAAAAATGAAAAGTACTATTGTTACCTAAACGAAGGAAGAAAGATATCGAGACAACAAAGAGAAAAATTATTAAAATTTGACCACCCAGTCCATATAGAAAAAGACGATATTGTTAATTATAAAACATATTACATTAAGATTTTGCTGGATGAGTTGATTGAATCCTTGAGGAACAACTTTAAAGAAAATGGTGCCGCGTAGTTTCGTTTAAATAGTTTTATGAGAGAAATTAAATGAATTCGTTTGTTTTTTATAATCCAACAAAAATTTACTTCGGATCAGATAAATATGGATTTATAGCAAAAGAGATTCCTAAGAATAGTAAAGTTCTACTCATCTTTGGTGGTGGAAGTATAAAGAATAACGGAGTCTATGATAGAGTCATTAAATCTCTAAGTGGCTTTGAAGTAGTTGAGTTTGGAGGTGTTCATCCAAACCCTACCTACGAATATCTCTATGATGCAATTCGACTTTGTAAAACCGAGTCCATAGATTTTATTCTGGCTGTTGGAGGTGGATCGGTTGTGGATGCATCGAAATTTGTAGCTGCAGCCACTTTTTATGACGGAGATCCTTGGGATCTACTGAAAAAAAAATCAGTTGTTGAACGATCCCTTCCTATTGGAGTAGTACTAACACTTCCTGCTACAGGGTCTGAGATGAATGCGGGTGCGGTTGTTACTAAAGAAGAGACGCAGGAAAAATTGGGCTTTTTTAGCATTCACTCATTTCCAAAATTCTCAATTTTAGATCCACAAGCGACATTTTCGCTACCTTATCAGCAAAGAGCTAACGGTATTTCAGATGCCTTTATTCATATCTTAGAGCAGTATTTAACCTATTCTGTGGGTGCTTCTGTTCAAGATAGGCTGGCAGAAGGGCTTCTCAGTACTTTGATTGATCAGGGTCCTAGGACTCTAGAAAACCCAGAGGATTATACCGCTTGCGCCAATATCATGTGGGCTTCCACTTTGGCTTTAAATGGGCTTATTGGCTGTGGTGTGCCGCAGGATTGGACGACTCATATATTAGGTCATGAGTTAACTGCAAAATTTGGAATTAGTCATGCCGAGTCCTTAACTTCTCTTATAATCCATGTATGGAAAGAACGTTTTGAGGAGAAAAAAGAAAAGCTTGCTCAATATGCTATTTACGTATGGGGATTTCAAGCCAACGATTTAGATTCTAATGCCAAACAAGCAATAGATAAGACAAGACTGTTTTTCCAATCCCTTTCAATGAAGACAGACACGTCACACTTAAATATGAGTATGACAGATATAGACAATATAGTTAGACGACTGGAACAGCGAAAAAGCTTTCCTCTAGGAGAAAAAAAGACGGTTGATAAAGACTTATGCAGAAAAATTTTGATAAGTTCTAGAAATATCTAAATTTTCAAACTTTGCTAATCAATAAAAGCAACTCATTTAAGAGCCATCTAAAGCATCGGACGAACAATCGATTCAATTTTTTCTCTGATTTCGTTTAGACCCTTTTCGCTAAGAGCTTCAAAACGCAGAACGAGAACCGGTTGGGTGTTAGAAGCTCGGGCTAGTGCCCAGCCATTTTTGAAACTAATACGAACGCCGTCAATAAGGTTTATCTTATATTCGTCTGTATCCTCGCTATATATTTCTTTTAATTTATCAACGATCGCATATTTTTTTTCTTCAGTCGTGTCAATTCGAATTTCAGGAGTATTGTAGGCTTTAGGGAATTCTTTTAAGAGTTCCTTTACCGTTTTTCCCGACTTCGAGAGAACTTCAATTACACGTAAGCCTGCATAGAGAGCATCATCGTAACCATAATTTCTATCCGCAAAAAAGATATGTCCGCTAAGTTCTCCACCAAAAGGAGCACTTTCACTTTTAATTTTGTTTTTAATTAAGCTATGACCTGTCATCCACATGATAGGTTTTCCACCATGTCGGGCTATATGATCATAAAGTCGATCAGAACACTTTACGTCGCCTATAATAGGCTCTCCAGGGTGTTTTTCTAGAATGTCCATACAACAAAGAGCAATAAGCTCATCGCCATAGATCATAGTGCCTTCATTATCTACTAAACCAATACGATCTGCATCTCCATCAAAGCCAATTCCTGCAATAGCTTTATTTTCGATAACGGCCTTTTTTAGATCTTCTAAATTGTGTTCTACCGTAGGGTCAGGGTGATGATTAGGAAAGCGTCCATCGGGTTCTTCAAATAAAACAACGGGGTTTAGATTGGCTGCTGTATACAGGTCTCGGGCAATACAGCCGGCTGCCCCATTTCCACAGTCAATAACGACGGGGACATTTTTCATCTCTTTAAATTCTTCACGATATCTTTCTAGATAGGAAGGGAAAATATTAAACGTGGTTTCGGTACCACCACCTTCAAGAAAATCTTGGTCGATTACAATTCTGCCGAGCTCTTGAATTTCTTCTCCAAAAATAGTTGTTTTTCCTACGGAAACTTTAAACCCATTGTATTCTGGTGGATTGTGGCTCCCGGTAACCATAAAAGAGCCATCCACTTGGTCCATAGAAAATGTTGAAAAATAAGAAATAGGAGTTGTAACCAACCCAAGATGAATGACATTGCCGCCACTTTTTAAAATTCCCTTTGCTAAAGATTGAGCAATATCTGGACTTGAGAGCCGAGCATCATAACCAATAGTAATAGTGGGATTTTTAATATTTCTTTTTTTAAGAAAAAAAGTAACAAGTCCTCTCCCAAGTAACTCTGCAAAATCGAGATCAAAATCTTCATTGTAAATTCCACGGATGTCGTATTCTCGAAATATCACATTATTCATTTTCATCGTTCTACCCTTTGGTTTTTAATTCACAGAGCTTAACAGCCCAATTGATAGCTTCAATCATAGAATTAGGATTAGCTTTATTGAGATCAAATATATCCTTAGCCGTTCCGTGGTCAACACTTGTTCTTACAAAGGGCAAACCAGATGTGATATGCACTCCGCTGTCTTGACCGTGTATCATTTTAAACGGAATGAGACCCTGGTCATGATAAGGGCACACATAAATGGAATATTTTGACCAGTTTCTCTTTAAGAAAGCAACATCAGGGACAAGAGGTCCGACCCCACCTATTTTTGATTTGTTTAGTTTCGAAAGAGCTTTTTTAAAAATCTGCTTTTCTTCACTACCAATAATGCCCTCTTCACCAGCATGAGGATTGAGACCCACAAAAGCCAATGGTTTTAACTGCCACTTTTTAGGTAGAACTTTTTGAACCTGAGAGGCGGCTTTTCCGGCCTCAAATAGGCGAGCGACATTTAACGTGTTAGAAACTTCGGCCAGAGGCAAGTGGCCAGTTACTAAAAGAACATGAAAATCTTTTCCGATAAAAGTCATAAATACATTGGATGATCCAGAAACAGTCTGAAGAATTTCAGTATGCCCAACAGCATTTATCTTCGCATCAAAAATTGTTTTTTTAGATAGAGGAGCTGTAGCAATACCATGTAGATGATTGTGCATGCATGCTTTTGCCGAGAGCTCGACCCACTTAGCTGGTGATAAAACAGATGCAATATCGATAATATGCTTTCCAGAGGAGGGTTCGATTTTAAGAGCTTCTGGCCAAGTACTTACTGTAATTCGCTTGTAATAACGATCGATTCGACGGAGATCTTTTTGGCTCGTTCGAGGGCTTCTCCAAAGATAAAAGAAAACATTTTTTTTTGGTCTAACTTTGGCAAGGGCTTTAGAGACGACTTCACTGCCTATACCATCTATATCTCCACTTGTTATTGCGATACGAATTGGATTCATTTCTACCTATTAATATGGACATAGGCTTCTTGGCGGAGTTGCTTTAACCAAGATCGGATTCCACGATCAAAAGCCTTAGCAAAAAGAAGTTGTTGAATTTCATTTTTTTGAGCAAGCAAGTTAGGATCCTCAACTAAAGTTTTTTTCATCACTCTTAAAATGTGATAGCCTGCTCTCGTTTTTACAATTTTACTGTAAGAACCTATTTTCAAATCTTTCACAGCAGCTTCCATTTCCGGAAGCATTTCCCCCTTTTTAAAAGATCCTAAAAGACCCCCATTTGAAAAATTAGGATCTTCAGAGTGCTGAGATGCTAGACCGGAAAAATCACCACCATCATTGAGTTTCTTAAGTACTAGCTCGGCTCTTTGCTTGGCTTCGGACTCGCCGCCGTTTTTTGGCAAAAATAAAATATGAGCTAACTGATATTCAAACACCAAGGAATTTGGGTTTTTAGTTTTTTGAATGTAAAAAGAAGCGATCTCATCTCCAGAAATTTTTATTTTAGAAGCGACTTCTTTTGAAATAAGTGTGTGCCTTTCAAGGCCCTGTTTAACAAAATCCTGGTATTCGGCAAAATCTACGCCTTGTGCCTTCAGGGCTTGTTTTAACTGAGCTCGGGTGATTCCTTTTTCATTCGTGATTCTTCGGATTTCGGATTCGATCATTTCAATAGTGACACTAATTCCTGATTTTTTAACTTTCGATTCAACAAGTTTTTCATTAATAAGGTGATTGAGAAGAGCCTCTTTGTTTTTTTTGATTTGTTCTAAGTCGGATATCTGAATCAAAGTTCGATCTAACAAACTATTACTGTTCTTTAGCTTTTCTAAATATGATGACATATCAGTTTGAGTAATGATTTCCGAATTAACAATAGCAACAATTCTTTCAACGATTCTGGCATGGGTATTGAGGGTTATGAATGAAAGAGCGATCGAGAGAATAAAAATATGAAATCGTAAACTCATTATTCTTTCCTTGTTACAACAGAGACAGTTTCAATCAACTCTTCGTCCTTAAAGACTCGAGACGTTCGAATCTGTAGTTCTAACCAAGAGGCATAAAGTGCTTGCTCTCGTTTTTCTCTTAAAAGCCGGGCAATTTTAGGGCGTACCTCTTGAAAACTTAATTTTCGTTCCTTTCTTTTACCTGTTACTTGATAAATATGGTAGCCATAGGGCGATTTAATTATGTCTGAGCGGTGTCCCACTTTCATGTTAAAGGCCTTGTCAAAGACGTCTAGGGTGCCTCGTTCGACCCAGCCAATATCTCCACCGTTTGCTCCTTCCGGAGTTGTGGAAAAGCTTTTCGCTAAATGATCGATTTTTTTACCTTTTTTCAGTTCTTCTACGATTTGCTTCGCATTAGCCTCGGTTTCAAGAACAATTTGTGAGAGTCTTACTTGTTCTGGGAACTTATAAGTTTCTTTATGATGGTTGTAATAGGTAAGTAGCTCTTCTTTAGATGGGTCTTCAATGTTCTTTGAAAGCTCTAATACGACAAGTTCCTGTAAAAGGGAAACTCGTAACTTTTCACGCCAGTCTTCAAATTTAAGTCCTTGTGTGGCGAGAGCTCTACGAAAGGCAAGATCATCCGGATAGATAGAGCGTATGGAATCAATTTTGGCTTCCAGTTGTTCTTTTCTAACAAAGACATTGTTTTCTTTGGCCCATTTTTTGGTTAGCGAATTGGTTATAAAATCTCTGATGATCGTTCTTTTTTCTCGATCAACAGCACTTTTGTCTTTAACAGTAAGAGCGTCGAGGCCACGTAGTTGATTCGCTAATTGCTCCGCAAAATCTTTAAGATTTAAGGTTTCTTCGTTCACCTTAACAACGATCTGCTCTTCCGGATCAACGGAGCGTTCAAAACATCCCGAAAGATATGACACACAAAAAAACCCTGCTAATAAAAAGGCAGGGTTAAATATTCTAAATTTCCAAATGCTTTTAATCATTTCACCTGTTTAATGACATCTTTATTGACAGTAATTTTATATTTATTTTTTAGAGCTTTAAAGTAAGCGTTAAATATTTTAGTTCGCTCTTCATCAAAAACAGCAGCGCGAATCTGTCGTTTATTCGCCTGAGTGTAGCTTCTTTTTCCTGTTAACTTAACAATATGGTAACCATACCGAGTTTCAATTAATCCCCGCACTTGATTGACCTTCATGCTTTTAAGAGCGTTGTAGTAATTAGGTACAAGAGTGACACCGGACTGGTAACCAATGTCACCACCATTTTGTTTACTTAAAGTGTCATCAGAATAAAGTTTAACGAGCTCATTAAACGGCCTCTTGCTACCACGAACTTCCTTATAGATTTCCAAGGCTCGTTTCTTTGCTGCAGCTTTTTCGGCAGTAGAAGCCCCTTTTTTAAACTCAATCAAAATGTGACTGGAGCGAAGTTCGGGATTTTTACTGTAGAAACGTTTCATCTCTTTTTCCGTGACTTTTATGGCTTCTACTTTTTTACCGATAGCATTTTCAATGAGTGCTCTGTACAGTTCTTGTCGGAAACGTTCTTTAACGATTTTGTCATCACGTAAGCCTTTTTTCTCAGCTTCTTGAACACCAACTTCAAAACGAATAACGTCTTCGAGGAAAACTTGGGGAGAGGGATAATTGACCGTTTGATTTTTGACTTCGGAGTACTTTTCCTGAAAATACTGAAGAGTGATTTTCTTTTCACCAACCGTTGCAATGGTCTGGGCCAGCGCCGAAGGAAGAATAAATAAACTAATAAAGCTGAGAAAAATCCATTTTATACTCATAACTTTCCTTATCAAAAATTCATGGGCTTACATATCTCATGCTAACACTTGCAAAAAAGGCTATCAATTAAATAGCCGTAATGAGTTCCACAGCTTGCTGCTTTGCAGCGTTAATATCTAGCCGCAATTTTTCGGCCAATTCGGTGGATTTTGGATCGACCGTTCGATCTAATATTGGCCAGGGAGCTCCTATAAGAATGATCACTTTGGAAAAGGGAAGTGGTAAAAAAGTTTTATTCCATGCCTTTTCAAAAATCTTTGCATGGGAAGCCGCGGCTGCAACAGGAGTAATCTGTCCTTTGGTCAAGCGAGCTAACTCGAAAACACCAGGTTTGGGTCGATAGATGGGACCTTTCGGTCCGTCGACAGCCATAGAAGGATTCCTTTTCTGGCTTTTAATCAATCGAATCAGACCCTTTAGGGCCGACACGGCACCTCTTGTGGAAGATCCCCTGCTTGTGAGCATACCGAGTCTGTTAAGCACATAGTTCATGAGTGCCCCATCCTTACTGGTAGAGGTCATTGTACAAAGAGGATATTTTTTGATGGTTGGTAGTAGTGCGAGTTCATCACCGTGCCAGTGGGCAAGAATATAAGTTTTTTCCGGTTGATGAGTTAGGGCTTTAAATTCGTCAGACAATACAAAGCGAATACGCCAAGAGGCCATTAAGGAGCGGTAAATAAACCAAACAATCCAGGAAAGAAAAAGATTGCGCAGGGGGAGCCTTGACGGAGGTTGTGTGCTACTTGTGCCAGCTTCTTTCATCGACAGCCATTCCTTTCACACACCAACGAAGTTTTTAAATTCATATGGCCGTTCACTCTTATTGAAGAACGGATTTTAACTCTTCTGTTAGTTTAGGAAGAACCTCGAAAACGTCTCCCACTATACCGTATGTCGCTTTTTGAAAAATAGGAGCTTCGGGGTCCTTATTTATTGCCACAATCACTTTACTGCCACTCATACCAGCTAGATGCTGAATGGCTCCAGAGATACCACAAGCAATGTACAAAGTGGGAGCAACTGTTTTTCCAGTCTGTCCGACTTGCATACTGTGAGGGACCCAACCGCTATCAACAACGGCCCGAGAGGCTCCAACACTTGCTCCTAAAACATCGGCGGCCTCTTCTAAAATTTTAAATCCATCAGCATCCTTCATCCCCCTTCCACCGGAGATAATGATATTTGCCTCAGTTAGATCCAACCTCTTCATGGCGCCTCGCACCACTTCTTTAATAGTTGTATGGGTAGCGGCTTTTGGAGCTTCTAAATTGTGGACTTCCACAGAGGCAGAAGCATCGGGAGTTCCTATAGGCAACTGGTTTTGCCGCATAAGCACAATTTTAGTTGGTGAATTCAAAAATTCTGCCTCGGCCGAACACTTACCAGAGTATAGGGGTTTGCGTACTTTTACAGAATCACCTTGCAAGGAAAGTTCTGTGCAGTCGCTCACTATTCCTGTATTTAATCGAGCGCCCACTCGAGCAAAAAGGTCTCGCCCCATTTGGGAAGAAGACGCAAGTACGATGTCGACTTGGGCTTTATTTAAAGCGGAACAAGTTACTTCGGTATAAAGTTCTGGGTTGTAGCTATCAAGATCAGCTGAACTACACAGATAAACATTTTTGGCACCATAGTGCCCTAACTGTTCAACAACTGATTCAGCAGTGGAACCGAGAACCAAAGCCGTCACATCGGCACCAGAACTCTGTGCCGCACTTAACAATTCTAAAGTGCCATTTTTTACTTTTCCATCATTGTATTCACAAAAAACCAATACTTTTGCCATTCTCGACTCCTATAGCACTTTTGCTTCGTTTTTTAACAAACTTGCTAGTTCTTTTGCTTGCACAGCCACGTCTCCCTCAATCATTTTTACTGGAGGTTTTTCGGGTGGCATTTGATAATTTATATATTTCACTTTTTGTGTGTCACTGAACCCTAAATCTGAAAATGCAATTTCCTTAATGGGCTTCTTTTTTGCCTTCATAATTCCAGGAAGACTTGCATAACGGGGTGTGTTTAAACCTTTTGTCGCCCCGACAACGGCCGGCGTTTTTAGCTCCAGAACCTCGGTGGTCCCGCCTTCTACGGAACGTTCTACGGAGCAAGTATCTCCAGTTTTAGAAAACTTGGTGACGACATTAGTATGAGCCAAATTTAAGTGTTCGGCGAGTTGCTCATTGAAGATTCCGGCATTTTTATCTATTGCTGTCATACCTGTAAAAATCATTCCGATAGAGCCTTCGTCTTTGAGCACTTTAGCTATTGTGACAGCCGCAGTGGCGCTATCAAATTCTTGCTCACAGTCAACGACGATCCCGTCATCGGCACCCATAGCGAGAGCGGTTCTCATGGAATCGACGACACGTTTTTTGGGGCCCATACTGACGACGGTAACAGTGGAGTCGGCTTCTGCGGCTTTTAAATTTAAAGCTTCTTCAACGGCATACTCATCGTAAGGATTTAAAATCCACTTAATACCCGACTCATCAATTCCATCCTGACTCGCATTGAGTTTAATTTTGGTTTCTGTATCGGGAACTTGTTTGATACAAACAAAAATTCTCATTCCATTCTCCTAGAAACGGTCTAACTAAAGTTCACTTTATAGGACATAGACCTCTCGAAGTCCACTGCGACAAACCGTTGGGACAATTTAATCGCGGCTAAAAAGATGCCGCGCATCAGAGCGATAATACCAATTCCATTAAATAATTACGGATTTTTTGGAGACTATTTTTTCGAAGGTTGTGCTTTTGCGATTGAGAGCCACCACAGGCGTGCCCAGAGGCACGTTGGGGATGGATCGATTGAGCAACAGTGCAAGATTCAAAAAATTGGCCACAAAAAAACGTAATTATTTAATGGAATTGGTATAACTCTTGTAAGGAAGATAGACAGTTTTCAGATCGCGGTATAATGTATCGCCAGACAAATGATACATTTAAAGGAACACCAATCATGAATAGCAACAGTTATTTTTGTTCGACGATTGGGCGGAAGCAGCTGGTGGGTCTTACAGGACTAGCCCTTTGCGGTTTCGTGCTCATGCATGCTCTTACTAATATGCTTATCCTGGTCAGCCCTGATGCGTACAACAAGTACAGTCATGCATTGGTGACAAACCCTCTTATTTATTTTGCAGAGGCCATTTTAGTCCTTTTATTTTTGGGCCATATTGTGATTGCGATTGGTCTTACTGTTAGCAGTAAAGGAGCGCGCCCGGAAAAATACCATGCTGGAGCAAGCGGCGTTAAAGCCGGAAGTGTTGTTGCAAAAAACATGTGGAAGCAAGGAATCATAATAGCCATTTTTTTGGTTTATCATCTCATTACCTTTAAGTTTGGCACCTATTACAAGACGACGATTGATGGTGTTGAAATGAGAGATCTTCATCGTTTGGTTGTCGAAATGTTTCAACTCCCTCTTTACTCTGGATTTTATGTTTTTGTCATGGTGGTTTTATTTTTCCACTTGTCACATGGATTGAGTTCTTCCATTCAGACGTTTGGATTCCACCATCCAAAGCATACTCCTAAAATTGAAAAATTAGGTCTCGCTTTTGCGGCGTTAGTCGCAGTTTGTTTTGTTTCTCAACCCCTTTATTGCTTTTTCATTTACAAAGGTTAGTGTCATGTCAAATCAGAAGTTAGATTCAAAAGTTCCCTCTGGAGATATCGCCGACAAATGGGAAAAGCATAAATTTGATATGAAGTTGGTGAATCCGGCTAATAAAAGAAAGTTTGAAATTATCGTTGTAGGAACGGGGTTAGCGGGAGCTTCGGCGGCGGCCAGCTTAGCTGAACTGGGCTACAAAGTTAAAAGTTTTTGTATTCAAGATTCTGCTAGAAGAGCCCATTCCATTGCTGCTCAAGGTGGTATTAATGCGGCAAAAAACTATCCAAGCGATGGTGATTCTGTTTATCGGTTGTTTTATGACACGGTAAAGGGAGGAGACTTTAGGGCTAGAGAAGCCAATGTTTATCGTCTTGCACAAGTATCTAATAATATCATTGATCAGTGTGTGGCACAGGGAGTGCCTTTTGCTAGAGATTATGGTGGCATGCTTACAAATCGATCTTTTGGAGGGGCCCAAGTTTCAAGAACCTTCTATGCCCGTGGGCAAACCGGACAACAGTTATTGATTGGCGCTTATTCGGCCATGATGAAAGAAGTCGGAAAGGGCACCATTCAATTGTTCGACCGGCGAGAGATGTTGGATCTGGTGCTTGTTGATGGTGTCGCTCGGGGAATTACGGTTCGTAACCTTGTGAGTGGCGAAATTGAGTCACACTCTGCCCATGCAGTGGTGTTGGCAACGGGTGGATATGGAAATACCTATTTTTTATCTACAAATGCCAAAAACAGCAATGCGACGGCAGCTTGGCGTTGTCATAAAAAAGGGGCCTACTTTGCAAACCCTTGTTTTACACAAATTCACCCAACCTGCATTCCTGTCTCCGGAGATTATCAATCAAAATTGACTTTGATGTCGGAGTCATTGCGTAATGATGGGCGTGTATGGGTTCCGAAAGATAAGGGTGTTAAAGAGTGGAACATACCTGAAGAGCAAAGGGACTATTATTTAGAAAGGATTTATCCAAGTTTTGGGAACTTGGTGCCTCGTGATGTGGCCTCCCGACAAGCAAAATTTCGTGTTGATGAGGGGCGAGGTGTTGGGACCAGTGGCGTTGCCGTTTATCTTGATTTTAAAGATGCCGTCCAAAGAATGGGTCAAGAAGCTGTGAGTGAAAAATATGGGAACCTCTTTCAAATGTATGAAAAGATCACGGGAGAGGACCCCTATAAACAGCCAATGAGGATTTATCCTGCAGTTCACTATACAATGGGGGGACTCTGGGTGGATTACAATCTTCAGTCTACAATACCCGGACTGCACGTTTTAGGAGAAGCGAATTTTTCTGATCATGGAGCCAACCGCTTGGGAGCATCGGCATTGATGCAAGGTTTGGCAGATGGATATTTTGTGATTCCTTACACAATTGGACATTTTTTAGCGTCTCATAAACACCCGGAAGTGACCACCGACCATGAGGCATTTAAAGCCAGTGCCAATGAAGTTCGTCAGAAGTCCGAGCAGCTTCTGGGAATCAAAGGTAAGAAAAGTCCCGATGAGTTCCATAGAAACCTAGGTAAGGTAATGTGGGAGTATGTTGGAATGTCGAGAAGTGCCGAAGGCCTCAAAAAAGCGCAAATTGAAATTTCAAACTTAAGAGAGGAGTTTTGGGCGAACGTCAATGTGATTGGAGACCCTAAAAACAAAAACTCCGAATTAGAAAAAGCTGGACGCGTTGCCGACTTTTTAGAGCTGGGCGAGCTCATGGCCCGTGATGCCTTAGAGCGTGAGGAGTCTTGTGGTGGCCATTTTCGCGAGGAACATCAGACGGCTGAAAACGAGGCCAAGCGAAATGATGAAGACTTTGCACATGCTGCGGCTTGGGAGTATTCGGGGCAAGATTTAAAAATGAATTGGAATCGTCATAGAGAAGAACTCAATTTTGAGTATGTTAAATTGGCGACAAGAAGTTACAAGTAAAGGATATAGGTTATGGCAGGATCTTCCGCACAATCCATTAATTTGAAGCTCAAGGTATGGCAACAAAGAGGCCCAAAAGATAAGGGCCAATTTTTAGAGTATGATGCCAAAAATGTTTCTACTGAAATGTCTTTTCTTGAAATGTTAGATGTAATGAATGAGGACCTTGTTAAACAAGGTAAAGAACCGATTGAATTTGATCATGATTGTCGAGAGGGCATCTGTGGAATGTGTTCCCTGGTGATTAATGGAAGTGCTCATGGTAAGGATCAGGCGATCACCACTTGTCAGCTGCATATGCGACGCTTTAAAGATGGTGAAACGGTCACCATAGAGCCTTTTCGCGCCAAAGCATTTCCTGTCATTAAGGACTTGGTTGTAGACCGAAGTGCTTTTGATCGGATCATTCAAACGGGAGGGTTTGTTTCTGTTAGCACAGGGGCGGCTCAAGATGCTAATAACCTACCGGTCGGTAAAGAAAAATCGGATCGCGCGTTCGAAGCGGCCACCTGTATCGGTTGTGGGGCTTGCGTTGCAGCCTGTCCAAATGCATCCGCAAGCCTGTTTGTATCAGCAAAGATTGCCCATCTTGCTTTGCTTCCCCAAGGAGAAGTGGAAAGAGAGCAACGGGCTTATGGGATGGTTCACAAAATGGATGAAGAGGGTTTTGGGTCATGTACAAATATTGGTGCCTGTTCCGCATCATGCCCCAAAGAGATCAGCTTAGAAAACATTGCTATTATGAATCGCGAATTCCTTCGTGGCTCACTCACTCATCGAAAATAAAAAGGCGCAAAAGGGACCAGCTCCTTTGCTATGGATATCTTTTGCGTACCTATATTTAGTGATTTAAAGAAAAAACACTCTACTTTTAGGGATGAGTTCCCACAAATCCCCAGAGTTATCCACATCTCATACAAAAAAATAACGCTCTATATCTAAATAAATTGTTTAACCGAGAACACACTTTTTTAAGTCTCTTATACTGAGACATCTATGTTTTTCATCAAGAGATTTTCTTCAGAGAACGCCAAAAAAAACCGAATTCTAAAGATCATTTAGAGGTGAGTTATGAAGAAAATTGGCGATTTAATGGATGAGCTTGGCTTTAACAAAGAGGCCCCGGAGAGTACCGCCAAAGCCTTTCTCAATCACCTTTTGAAGGCAGATCGCTTGGCTCGACAAAACGAAAATGGTCGTGTATCAAAATGGGAAACTCGCAAAATAGTTCAAAGTGCAAAGAGGGAAACAACGCAGCCGGAAACAGTGGGAGAACAGCTGAGTTTTCATTTTGATGAGATGATTTCTCTTTCTTTAAAAAACAAAGAACAAAAAAAGAGCTCTTAAAAATTAAGAATCTGTCACAGAAATTACATAGAACTTAATTTGTCTGCTTAAAAAGTAAGCTCATAAAACAGAATCTGTTTGTCACTTTATTTTAACGCTATTCACATACATTTTTTTTCTTCGGAGATTGGACCAAGGTTGGTACCATTTTGGAACTGTTAATGATGTGAGGGTCAAAGGATGACCTTCCACGGATGGGACTCATTAGCAGTTAGGGAAATTAGAGACTCATTGAATGAGGAGGAGTTATGCTTCAAGGATGGAGACGGGCCGCGATAGCGGCCATAGTGGGTATTGTTGCCATTGGTTCCGCACAGGCAGCCGACCAAGAGATAAAAGCCGTTCCTGGCGAATATGTATTAACAATAAATCCGGACTTTCTTTCGCTCAGCACTGATGAGTTATCGGATGTTTTGGGAATTGAGGTTGTTCGAAAGGTTTCGGAAGCTTCCCACGCCTACTTAGTTCGTACTTCTATGTTAGAAGACACGGAATACGTTTTGGCCAGATTAGGGGATCATCGAGCGGTTCAAATTATTGAGCCGAACTTTATATATGAAACGGTTAATTTGCCAAACGATCCTGGGCTAGATCGTCTTTGGGGTCTTATTAATGATGGGCGCAGTGGTACCAAAGGTGTCGACGTCGGCGCACAAGAAGCCTGGAAGATACATACAGGTGCTAAAAATGTGATTGTTGCCGTTATAGATACGGGCGTTGACTACACGATTCCTGATTTGGCACCAAATATGTGGGTAAATGCGGCTGAAGCAAATGGTACGGCCGGTGTTGATGATGATGGAAATGGTTTTGTCGACGATCTTTATGGTTGGGACTTTGCTAATAATGATAACGACCCAAAAGATGACCATAGTCATGGTTCGCATGTCTCGGGAACAATCGGTGCTAAAGGCAATGACAACCAGGGCGTTGTAGGAGTCAACTGGGACGTTCAAATTATGGCTCTTAAGTTCATTAAAGCTCAGGGCGGTGGAACACTAGAAGGTGCCATTGGTGCGATCGACTATGCTGTAAAAATGGGTGCGAATGTTCTTAATAACTCTTGGGGTGGTGGAGGCTATTCGCAACAGTTATATGATGCCATCGATAGAACAAAAAAAGCCAATAGGCTGTTTGTGGCGGCAGCGGGAAATAGCAGTTCGGATAATGATAAAAAACCGACTTATCCAGCGAGCTACCAGATTGATAACATCATTTCTGTAGCAGCTATAGATGCGCGTGGAAATAAGGCTAGCTTTTCGTGCTACGGCAAAAAATCAGTCCATATTGCCGCTCCAGGCGTGCAAATTTTCAGCACGGTTCCTGGTGGATTTTCTGCAATGAGTGGAACC